>JAZQTE010000066.1:0-7811 GCA_045630505.1 Acutalibacteraceae bacterium
TGCACACCGTTCGTGCCGTAGGCACGGAAACGGTACAGATAGGTTTTATTTACCTGCAGGCCAAACTTACCGCCGCTGTACTGATCCGTCATCGCGGTGGTAACCTTAAGTACCTTGTTATCGGCATTTTGGGGATCGGTAACAACCTCACCCTTATCCTTCCAGTTCTTGATGACGGAGCTTACGGTCTCGCCTTCAAAATCTTCAAAGAACGCCACGTTTTCAACCGTCACGGTGAGAGTATCCGAAACCTCGTTTGCAAAAATAGCGTTATCGCCATTCTTCACAATGATGGTAGCCGTACCTGCGGCCACCGCCGTGATAACACCGTTTTCATCCACTGTTGCCACAGCTTCGTTGTCGGAGGAATAGACAAGCTTGCCCACGTCGCAGCCTTCGGGATCGGCAACGACAAGAGCCTTCTTTTTGCCACCCGCAGGCAGCGTGATAGCCTCGTCTGCAAAGGCAAACGAATCTGCTTTCTTCACAACCGTTACGGTGCGCGTAGCGGTGATCGACTGACCGCCTACCATAGCGGTAGCCGTTACGGTGGTGGTTCCCTGCTTATCCAGCGCCGTCACCTTGCCGTTTTCGTCCACCGTTACCAGCGTTTCATCGTCGGATTTCCAAGAAACGGAATCCACCACCGAGCCCACGGGCTCGTAGGTGAGCGTGAACTGTTCCGAGGCGCCTGCGCCAAGGTACAGCGTTTCTTCGGGCATCGTGATCGCCGTTGCGTAGGCAACCTCCAAACGCACGTTGTCGATATACGCATCCGGAGCGCCGTCCAGCTGCTGGGAACCGCCGCCAATGATAAGAACGTAATTGGCATCCGACACCGAAGCACCCGTGGTAAAGGTAAGCTTATAATCCTTCCACTCTTCGCTGCCCGTTTCATCCAGCACCGTGTTCCAACCGTTGTTCGTGGCGATACCCTTGCTGCTGTTCAAGAAGATCTTCAAATTCTTGCCCTTGGCACGGAACGACAGCGTATACGCCTTGTTCGCCTGAATACCGGTACGGCCGTTATAATACTCGGTGCCGGCACCGTATTTGTTGATATGGAAAATATGATTGGTAGCATCGTCGGGATCGGCAATCACTTCGCCGAGCTTCGACAAGCCTTGCCACGCTGCAATCGGATAGTATGCCGCAGGCGCTTCAAAATCGCCGCCCACCAGCAGGTTCTTCGCATCGTGCTCTATCTCGGTAAGCGAGAAATCGTCCAGATACGTGCCCACGGGCGCCGTAATACCGATGCAATGGTTGTCGTTATTAAAGTTGTTGTATTGGTCGGTCGTCTTTACAATGTAGACGAACTCCGTCCAACCGCCCGTGGTATCCACCTTTTTACGGCCCTCGTTCAAAATACCCTTACTGGGGTTAAAACGCACCTGCACACCGTTCGTGCCGTAGGCACGGAAACGGTACAGATAGGTTTTATTTACCTGCAGGCCAAACTTACCGCCGCTGTACTGATCCGTCATCGCGGTGGTAACCTTAAGTACCTTGTTATCGGCGTTTTGGGGATCGGTAACAACCTCACCCTTACCCGTCCAGTTCTTGATGACGGAGCTTACGGTCGCGCCTTCGAAATCCTCCGAAAACACCACGTCGCCCACCGCAGCAGTTGCCGGCAAAACCAAGCCGGAAATGCCGCAGGAAATCAGCAACGCTGCCGCCAGCACCCACGCCATAACTCGCTTCGTGTAGTTCTTCATGCGATCTTCCTCCTTGTCGTAACGAACACGGTGATAATTGAACAGTCGATCAAGTTTATTCATTCGACCGTCGAACTATCTATACAGTAATATTAAACCATATCCCTCCATAAAAAGTCAAGTGCTTTTGTGAAAACAGACAAAAAATTTAACGGTATTATTTGGAAACACCAAATAATACCGGCAAGTGACCTGTTGCCCGTGCGTTGGTTACCGCTACCTATAACGAGCGACATCAAGCCTCCCCTTGCACAGGGGAGGCTTGATGTCGCTCCGCTCTTTTATCTTCCCCCGGTAGAACCGGGGGGTTTATTTCCTCGCCTAAAGGCACCAAAAAAAGCGGCGCCCTCTTACGAGAGCGCCGCCATTGCAGCTTTACCTTATTCTGCTTTGGTACGACGTTTGGCCGTCAGCCAGATGATCGCCGCCAGCACGGGCAGCAGCAACGCCGCCACGGGCCATGCCGCGCGTTCACCGGTTTCGGGGCTTTCTTCATCCTCTACACCGTCGTCTTCTTCCACGGTGGGAATTTCGATTTCGGGAACTTCAATTTCGTTCCACTCAAGATCCTCGGCCTTTGCCAACGCATCCTTCACCAAGACGTCGTAGGCAGGCATACCGTATTCAGCCATCAACTGAACGATCGCCAGCTTTACGTCTTCATCCAGCTCGTTCCAAACAACCGTGCTCACCAGTACCTGCTCGAAGTTTTCCTCGGTGATCTCGGTGATGAGCTCGCCGTTCTCGTCGCGCAGGAAGCTTTCGATAAACAATGCCGCTTCTGCTTCGGGGTTTTCGGCCACGAAAGCTTCCAGCTGCTCAATCAGTTCATCGAAGGAGGGTTGGCCGTTCTCCGCAAACAAGGCGTTGATCTCCGCCTTGCGCTCTTCGGAGAGCTGGCTCCAATACTTCGAGCCTTCCATCACGGTGAGATAGTTGTCGGCGTTCACTTCGTTGATAAGGTCGCCGTAGATATCGGTACCGTAGTTGTACCAGAATTCGTCGGGCGCGAAGTCGATGGCGCCGCCTTCTTCCTCGTCGTCTTCCTCGTCGTCACCCTTGTCGGGCATTACCATTTGGTTACCGCCCTGCCAGATGTGCACGTAGTCAAGCTCCAGCGGCTTGTCATACGCGCCGGCGATGTACAAGCACAGCTCTTGCTGGTTCATATACGAGAACGCACCCGTATGCTCGAACATATCACCCTCGTTGGTTCTCACGGAGCTCGGGTCGCCGTCTTCGCTATAGGTGAAGCGGAACACCTCCACGCCGTCGATGTACGCGATAACGCCGTTGTAAGACCACAACCAACCCATCACGTGCCAATCACCGTCACCCAAACCGTTCAGGTAGGAGTTGCCGTTGATCTTCCACATCTCCTGCTCGCCCTTATCGTTCTGTTTCTGGTGGTGCAGGGTGATGGTGTAGTAACCGTCGGGATATTTGGGCCATCTTTTCGTATCGCAGCCCCAATATTCGAGCCAGTCCATTTCCACCCATTCGCGGTTCTTTCCGGGACGCTCCAGCCACTTATCGGTCGGGAACGACCAGATCGCAGGAATACCGCCCGACATACCCTCGGTGTATTCGTCGCGAGTGGGATAAACGATGCGCAAACGGGTTTCCAGATAACCGTACTGATAATCCCAACCCACGCCCGTCTTCGCGTCCACCGTACCCATCGTGATGTTGAATACGGGGTTCTGGTCGTGCAGGCTGATGATACCGTCTTTCACGGTGTAGCTGTCGGGCATAACGGTACCGGCGTTCCACGAACGGGTAACGTACCATTTGTAACCGTCCTTACCCGAAGCATACATATCGATGCTGTCGGTGCTGTCGAACTCATCGCTGAAGGTGAGCTCCGTCATATCCATCGCCGCAGCTTCTTTCGGTGCTTCGAAGATGGTTTCGTTTACACGCAGGTTAACTTGATCGGTATTGTTGGTATCGTCAAGCTCCAGAATCGAAAGTGTCGGGTTCGCGCGTGCCGAGATTACCCAGTCGCCTTTTTCCGCCGCCCACGGTACGTCTGCCATCACAATGACAGAATCATTCGTGTTGAGCGCTTCGTCACACTTGTATTCGAGCGTTTGGAAGGTTTGGCCGTTCTTGCACAGGTCAACGATGATCACGGAATCCTTCTGCACGGGATCCACACCGATGTTGGTCACCGTAACCGCGAAGGTCAGCTCCGTGCCGGGCTTCACCTGATAGCCGCCGCCAACCCAGATAACGTCGCTTACCTTAAAGTCGATCAGCGAGGCTTTCACCGCCACAAACACATCATCCACGTACAGCGGGCCGTTGCCGAGGCCGGTGATCGTGAGCACCGTATCCTCTTCCACGGTAGCACCCGTCGTAAATTCAAACGTGAGCTTCGTCCACATACCGCTGGTGCCGGTTTCTTGCTTCACAAGCTCCGCTTCACCGTTTTTCAGCGTCACGGCAGCCTTACCGGAAACCGTGCGATAATACATAAACAGCTGATACTGCGTTTCGGGTTTCAGTCCCTTAAAGGTTTGCGTAATGGTCGCATCCTTTACGAGCATACCCGCATTGGATTTCACGCGGCCTTCGCCTTCGGCAACCGCGGCACCGCCGCTGAATTGCCATGCGTTGTCCTTGGTATCGAAGGTGTTGTTCAGTACCAGCACCTCGTTACCGCTCACCGTTACGGTACACGTAGCCGTCTTACCGCCCTTGGCAGTACCCGTGATCACAGCCGTACCCTTACCGATACCGGTAACCACGCCGTATTCCACGATCGCCACGTTTTCGTCACTGGAGGTCCAGATCATATCGTTGAGATCCGCATCCACGGGCTCAGCCGTCACCTTCAACGCACCCGTACGGCCGGGGATCAGCGTCATCGAGGTGTGGTTCAGCATGATCTTGTCAGCCTCAATGCCGGTGGTGTATTTCTTGATCGAAAGGTTATCGAATACCACCGGAGGCTCGCCGGTTTCTTCACACACAATGGAGAAGTCCCAACCGGTATTCATCTTAAGATCCGCAGGCGTGGTAAAGATCTTCGTGAGCGTTTGCCACTCATCCACGCCCACCTTGTAGCCGCTGGTCGTAAGACCTAAACCGTACGACCAGGTACGGATCTCGGACACCTTGGAAGGTGCGTAATAATCCACCGAGAAGATGTAGGTGGTAGCAGGCTCGATCTTACCCGAGAAGGAGCCCTTGTAGTAGTAGGACGTCCAGCTCGTGCTGGTATCCACAAGCTGCATACCGTAGCCGCCGTCTTTACCGATGCCGGGCTTCACCAGTGCGGAGGTATCCCAGCTTTCCACGCCCAGCTCAAAGCCGGGGTTCTTAAACACGTTGGCAAACTCGGAGATGACCACCTTTGCCGTGGCCGTCTTGCCCTTGTCGTTGGTAACGGTAATCGTCACTTCGCCCTTGTCCTTCAGCGCCTTCACGTTACCCTTTTGGTCTACTTCGATGGTAGTCGGATCGCTGGATACCCACGTGAGGGTACCGGCGCTGGCACCAACGGGCTGCGTCGTCACCGCAAGCGGCGCTTGGTCAAAGGGCAGCAGCTCCATCACTTCGGGCGACAAGCCGAGCGAATCGGCGTGCACCACGGTGCCGATCTTCACGAGTTTAAAGTTATCGAACCACGAAGTACCTTCGCCTTCGCCTTTGTCACGGTACTGCACCTGACGCACCTGGAACTCGAAGGTCTTATTGGCGCTCGGCATCTGCGACGGAGTCGTGATAATGTAGGTTTGAGTCGTCCAATCCTTATCTCCGCTTGCGAGAGAATGGTTCGTCAGTGCCGAACCGTTTTCCAGCTTACCGGGAGAAATATTAAAGTAGATCTGACCGAAGCCCATACCCGCGTGCTTGTAATCAAAGGTGAATTCGTAAATAGCATCAGGCTCCAGCTTGGCGATGAGATCCTCCACGTAGTACACACCGGGAGTCTGGTGAGCGGTCGTTGCCGCATCCACCTTCGTGTGCAACTTGATACCTGCGCCTTCTTTACCGGCGTCGGCTTCAATCTTTTCCTTCTGCGTGGCGTTTTGGCCCCAAGCATCGGTACCGTTCGAGAAATTACCGTTAACGAAAATGTTACCGTCGTCTTCTATGACCGTGATCACGCAGGAAGCCGTCAGACCGCGATCGGTGGTCGCGGTAATCGTAGCCGTACCCACGGCCACCGCCGTTACCACACCGTTGTTCACTGTGGCCACCGCTTGGTTATCGGAGCTCCAGGTGATGACGGGCGGCTCTGCGTTTTCGGGCTGCGCCGTTACCGCCAGCGTGGTGGTTTGAGCAGGCTTCAGCGTAGCCGCCGTCTTATCGAACGTAATCGAGGTGGGCGGCACAACAACCTTTTCCACCAAACGGAAGTTATCCGCATACAGCACGCCCGAACCGTAGTTGGCCGCGTTCGCGTAGTGCACGTGGCGGATCTGCCATTCCCAACCGGTTTTGTTCAACGCTTGCATAGCTTCGAGCGAACCGGTGGTGAATTCCACCGTCACGGTGGTCCATTCCTTCGCCGTCAGGTTGGCGGAGTTGGTCCAATTCGTCCAGTCGGAAGGCTTGTTAACTGCGTTCAGCTGACCAAAGCCTTTGCCTTCATGCTTGTAATCAAACGTGAAGATATATTTGGTGTTCGGCTTCAGCATCGAAGCGAACGCGCCCCTATAGTAAGCGCCGGGATAAACCGCCTTACCGCCTTCGAGAACCGTCGTTTCAATTTTAATACCGCTGCTGCCGTCCTTACCATAACCTTCGCCGAAGGTAACGGAGGAGCTGTCGGTGTACCAGTTGGTGCTGCCGAGTTCAAGGTCGCCGTTCATCAGCAGATTGCCGTCGTCCTCTTTCACGGTTACTGTGCAAGAAGCCGTCAAGCCGCCGTCGGTCGTCACCGTGATGGTGGCGGTACCCACAGCCACAGCCGTGATCTTACCGTTGGCCACGGTTGCCACCGCACTGTTGGAGGTCGCCCACGTGAGGGTGGGAACTTCCGCGTTGTCGGGAGCGGTCGTGGTGGTCAGCGTGAATTCTTCGCCGGCCTTCAGCGAAACCGCCGTCTTATTCAGCGTGATGGTCGTGGGCTTCACAACCACTTTTTCCACCAGCTTGAAGTTGTCGGCATAGAGAACACCTTCGCCGGGTGTGCTGGCATATTGCACGTGGCGGATATTCCATTCCCAACCGGTTTTGTTAAACGCTTGCATGGTTTCGAGGGCGCCGGTGGTAAACTCTATCGTAACCGTGGTCCACTCCGTCGCCGTCAGGTTGGCAGAGTTAGCCCAATTCGTCCAGTCGGCGGGTTTGTTAACCACGTTCAACTGGCCGAAGCCTTTGCCTTCGTGTTTGTAATCAAACGTGAAAATGTACGTGGTATTCGCTTTCAGCATCGTAGCGAACGCGCCCATATAGTAAGTGCCGGGATACACCGAAGCACCACCCTCGGCCACCGTCGTTTCGATCTTAACGCCGCTGCTGCCGTCCTTACCATAACCTTCACCGAAAGTGACGCAAGTGCTGTCGGTGTACCAATTGGCAGCACCCAATTCAAAGTCACCGTTCGTCAGCAGATTGCCGTCGTCTTCCTTCACCGTGACGGTGCAGGTCGCCGTCAGCTCACCTGCCGTTGCGGTGATGGTAGCCGTGCCTACAGCCACCGCCGTGATCTTACCGTTTGCCACGGTTGCCACAGCGCTGTTCGAGGTAGTCCACACGATTTCGGGGATTTCCGCGCCTTCGGGAGCAAACGTCGCCGTCAAATCAAACGTTTCGTCGGCTTTCAGCGAAACCGCCGTCTTGTTCAGCGTGATGGCCGTGGGCTTCACAACCACCTTTTCCACCAGCTTGAAGTTGTCGGCGTACAGCACGCCCGAGCCGTAGTTGGCCGCGTTCGCGTAATGCACGTGGCGGATCTGCCATTCGTAGCCCTTTTTGCTGAGAGCTTCCATCGCAGCCGCCGTGCCGGTGGTGAATTCCACCGTTACGGTAGTCCACTCCGTCGCCGTCAAATTGCCGGAATCGGCCCAGCCCGTCCAGTCATCAGGCTTGTACACAACGTCTAACTGGCCCCAGCCCTTACCTTCGTGCTTG
>JAZQTE010000067.1:0-2039 GCA_045630505.1 Acutalibacteraceae bacterium
TCGATAAGCGAATCGCTCATCGCCAAATCCAAACTCATAAACAAATATTTCACGCCGCCGATTTCCATTTTGCGATAGCTGCTGAGCATCGTTTCGCTGAAACCTTCATCGACGGTGTTTTTATATTCGTCATAGGTAAAGTAGTTCTTATATTGCCCAAACGAATCGTGGTTACCGCGCACGATGGAATACGGCACCACGCCGTCAAGCTTTTTCATTTGCTCCTTGGCGAGTTCCCATTCGGCATCGGTATCCTTATCCGTGATATCACCAAGACCGATCACCATTTCCATTTTCTTGGACTCGGCGTTCTCTACCAGCCAATCGTAGATATGGGTTAATTTATCAGGATAATAACACGACAACGTTTGAATATCACCGATAAGCGCCATCGAATAATCGTAATCGGCAGCAGACGTATAATCGCGCAGATACGTCATACCCTCGTGGTTGATTTTGGAAAACACAGGGCCCTCTCCTGCCACAGGCTTCAGCGTATCGCCTGCGTTTTCAAGGTCGTAATAGCCGAACAATTCGGCGGTATCTGCCGTTTTTGCCACGGCATCAGCCGCGATCTCGTCGGCCGTTCGTACGTCGTTATACAGTGCAAGATTGTACAGCGTTCCTTTAAAATACTGGCCGTTGCCGAGGCGAAGGTCACCGCCGATCACCGCACGGTTTTTAAATTTTAAATCGTTCGGAACTGTTCGAGAGAGTGTTTGCACCCATTCGCCGTTTATGTAGCAGCTCACGTCCTCGGCGCCGATAGTCACGGCCAAGTGTATCTTTTCACCCGTGTACAGATCGGCGCTGTTGAAGGTGATATCAAACGTTTCACCCGCATTATCCACAACGTACAGTCGCGGACTGCCAAACTGATACACCTCCAAGTTTATACACGTAACACCTGAGGCGGAATAGTTACCGAAAATTACGCCGCCGCGCTCACTTTCCACCCTATCGGCAGGAAATTCCAGCACCGCCTCGATCGTTTGCGGCATCGCCGCAAGCGCCTCGTCGGTAACGTAGGCGTTTTCCGCAGTTAGCTTTGCGCCCTCGGCGCTCACCGTCATTCCGCTAAAGCAAGAAATCAACAAAAGGAAAACCAAAAGCAACATTCCCGGTCGTTTCATAAGTACACCCTTCCATTTACCCCAAAATCGTATCGGTAATCAGCATCACGCAAAAGCCGACAAGAAGCGCATATGTTGCGCCTCGTTCGCTTCCGTGTGAATGGGTTTCCGGAATCATTTCGTCACTGATAACGTACAGCATCGTACCGCCGGCAAACGCCAACGCAAACGGCAGGATAGCCGTTGATACGCTCACGGCAAAATAACCCAGCAGCGTGCCGACCACTTCCACCAAACCCGTGGCCGCCGCACACAAAAACGTTTTACCCGGGGAAATACCTGCCGCCAACATCGGGCCGATAATCACCATACCCTCGGGTACGTTTTGCAACGCGATACCACCCGCGATGATCAACGCCTGCTCGGCATCTCCCGAGCCAAAACCCACACCTGCGGCGATGCCCTCGGGCAGATTGTGAATAGCAATTGCCAACACAAACAGCAGCACTTTGCTTAAATCGGCATTGTGATGCTCTTCCGCATCCGTCCCCACCAGCTTATGCAAGTGAGGCACCAGCTTGTCGATCAAGCTTAAGCAAGCGGCACCTACAAAGATACCTGCCACCGTAACGAGCAAGCCGTATTTCCCACCGTATTCCAACGACGGCAACACCAAGCCCAGCACGGCAGCCGCCAGCATTACGCCTGCGGCAAACGAGAGAACAATATCCGAAAACCTATGAGACGCCTTTTTAAAAGCAAAACCCAATACGGAACCAAAGACCGTGGACAGCCCCACGCCCAGTGCCGTAAGTAATACCATTTCCATAGTTCACACCCGAGAGCGGTGCGGCTGTTTAGCCGCACCGCTGCTCTTTACTCCTCGCTAAAACTATCCTTGCCGACGCCGCACAGCGGGCAAGCAAAATCTTCGGGCAGGTCTTCAAACTTCGTGCCGGGAGCAAT
>JAZQTE010000068.1:0-4154 GCA_045630505.1 Acutalibacteraceae bacterium
GCTTTATTGTCATCGGCTTTGAATATACGCCCGAAGGCGAGCGCCGCGCTGTTTGCTCACGCCGTGCCGCTCAACAAAAGTGTCGCGATGAATTTTTATCCTACTGTCGGCCCGGTGACGTTATCGCCGCACGTGTTACAAGACTGGAAAGCTTTGGAGCCTTTTGCGATGTGGGTTGCGGTATTCCTGCCTTGCTGCCGATAGCCAGTATTTCTGTAAGCCGTATTGCGCATCCGTCCGATCGACTGTCGGTGGGAATGGATATTCACTGTGTTGTAACGTCTATCGAAGAAAATCGCATTTGCTTATCGCAACGGGAACTGCTCGGTACGTGGGAGGAAAACGCCGCTTTGTTTACGCAAGGCGAAACCGTGGCAGGCATCGTGCGTTCGGTAGAGGATTACGGTGTGTTTATCGAGCTTACTCCCAATTTGGCAGGCTTGGCCGAGCCGCGCGAGGGTGTACGCGTGGGACAGTATGCCGGTGTGTATATCAAAAATATTTTGGCCGAAAAAATGAAACTGAAATTGGTGCTTATCGATTCACAAGATTGTGCAGAACTACCGCCGCCGATGAAGTATTTTATTACCGAAGGGCATATCGACCGCTGGCAGTATTCGCCTGCGGGTTGCCGCAAAGTGATCGAAAGCGTATTCGGATAAAAGAAAAGCAGGCTCAACGCCTGCTTTTCTTGAGGTTCTTACGGTGATTGGATTTTTTCTGCTGCGTGGGCAGAGGAGCATTGATCAAGCAATGCTTACCGTTGCCGATCAAATCGGTTCGCCCTGCGCGTTTCAGCGCGTCTAATACGATTGCTCGATTCTCGGGACGGAAATATTGCAGAAGCGCCCGTTGTTGCGCTTTTTCACGCGGGGTGCGAGGGACGTACACCTCTTCCATTGTGTAAGGGTCGAGTCCCGTATAGAACATACACGTGGATACGGTACCGGGAGTGGGATAAAAATCCTGCACTTGTTCGGGATGCAGCTTTTCCCGTTTTAAAAACAATGCCAATTCAATAGCGTCGGCCAGCGTGCTGCCGGGATGCGAGGACATTAAATACGGCACCAAGAATTGCGGCTTGCCTGCAGCGTTGGTGAGCTCGTAAAACCGCTTTTTAAAGCGTTCGTACACGTTGATGGGTGGCTTGCCCATACGCTTTAAAACGTTATTTGAACAATGCTCGGGAGCCACTTTGAGCTGTCCGCTGATATGGTGTTCGATCAGCTCGCGGAAAAAGGTTTCGTCTTTATCGTAGATCACGTAGTCGAAACGAATACCCGAGCGAATAAACACCTTTTTCACCTTTGGCAAAGCGCGCAAGCGACGAAGCAGCGTAAGGTAGTCGCTGTGATCCACTTGTGCGGCGGGGCACTTTTGCGGCGCCAAACACTTGCGATCAGGACACACACCGGCCGTGAGCTGCTTTTCACACGAGGGAAAGCGGAAGTTAGCCGTGGGCCCGCCAACGTCGTGAATGTATCCTTTGAAATCCGGCATTTCGGTGATTTTTTTCGCTTCCTCAATCACCGATTCGTGACTGCGGCAGGAGATCTGCCTTCCTTGGTGATAGGCCAGCGCACAAAAATTACACGCACCGATGCAACCACGGTTGTGGATGATGGAGAATTTTACTTCCTCAATGCCAGGAACACCGCCGAGCGCTTCGTATGACGGGTGATAGGTGCGCATAAAGGGCAGCCCATACACCGCGTCCATTTCTTCGGTAGTCAGCGGCGGACACGGCGGATTTTGAATCACGATGCGATCACCGTGCCGCTGAATGACGGTTTTCCCACGAACGGCATCGTGCTCCTGCTGCTGAATGCGGCAGGACTCCGCATACAAGCGTTTGCCTTGCTCGGTGGGCTCACTTACCGCTTCAAAACGCGGACACTCTTTGACGGGGCGCGGCTTGTAGTCGCAGGTCTTCACGGCGTAGCACGTGCCGCGAATATCGGTGAGCTCCGTCACGTCAGCGCCGTCGCGTAAACGGTCGGCAATTTCAACGATGTGTTTTTCGCCCATACCGTACATTAAAATATCGGCTTGCGCATCCAATAAGATGGAGGGACGTACGCAGTCATCCCAGTAATCGTAATGAGCAAAACGCCGTAAAGAAGCTTCTACGCCGCCGATAGCAATGGGAAGAGCAGGGAATAAACGCCGCACAGCTTTGCTGTATACGATGGTGGCGCGGTCGGGACGGGCGCCTGCTCGTCCACCGGGGGTGTAGGCATCCTCGCTGCGCTTCTTTTTGGCAGCGGTGTAATGAGCCACCATAGAATCAATGTTACCGCCGTTGATGAAAAAGCCGTAACGCGGTTCACCGAATCGCTTGTAATCGTCGTCGCAGCGCGGCTGCGGCAAAATGCAAATGCGGTAGCCTGCCTTTTCTAAAACGCGAGAGATAATGGCGGTACCGAACGAAGGGTGATCTACGTACGCATCACCGGTTACGATCACGAAATCGGGGCGGTCCCAGCCGTAACTCAGCATTTCTTTTTTTGTAATGGGTAAGAACGGCATAATCGCACCTCGATGACGTAAAGGTTACAGAATAAATTGTACAGCTAAAAAGGCTGTGTAAATACCGAGCAGAGAAATACCTTGCCAACGGGAAAGCTTTTGTTTGATAAGCGTGGGGATGGTGAGGATAGCCATTACCAGCAGCATTACGGGAAGATCCAACACCAGCGTGGAATTGATGCCGCCGATGAGGCCCGAAACGGGAACGGCAAACGGATTAATGGTGATTGCCATACCGCTTACCAGCACCAGATTGAACAGGTTGGCGCCGATAATATTGCCGAGTGACAGCGAGCCGTGGCCCTTCACAAGCGAGGTGATGGCGGTTACAAATTCAGGCAACGAAGTGCCGAGTGCCACGATGGTTAGACCGATGACCTTTTCGGAAACTCCGAAGTTTTGGGCGATAAGAATGGCGTTATCTACCAAAAGATCGGCACCCACGGCAATGAGGGCCGCGCCAATAATCAGCATAATAATATCTTTAAAAATATTGTCCTTGGTACCCTTTTCTTTCGACTCTACAACGTGATCCTCGCCGCTGAGTGCTTCCAGCTCTTCTTCGGCCAACTGTGCACCGTGTGCTTCCTCGTCTATAACCTCGTCAACGGTTGCGGAGCTTTTTTTCATACGGACGACCGTAAGCGTCATATAGGTGGCAAACACCGCAAGCAGGCAAATTCCCATCAAACGGGGGAAATCGCCGAGAACATAAGCGGAAAGGCAGTACAGCGCTGCAGAGCCAAAGAAGAAAGCCACGGGAATCGCCGTGCTTTTGCGGGGCGCAAGGCCGGGGGCGATGGCGATGGTGAGCGCGGCGATGAGTGACGTGTTGCAAATGATAGAGCCAATGGCGTTGCCGTAGGCGATAGAACCGCTGCCTTGCATGGCAGCACCGGCCGAAACCATTACCTCGGGTAACGTGGTGCCGATAGAAACAACGGTAGCGCCGATCAAGATCTCGGGGAGATGAAAGCGGCGAGCGATACCGGTAGCACCGTCCACAAACCAGTCGCCACCCTTGATCAGAAGAACCAAGCCAAGAGCTAACCATAAAATCGGAATTAACATAAAATATCCTCCTAAAATAACATACCTAATTAATATACCATAAACACTGACAAGCTTCAAGATAAATTGTGAAAATACTGATAGGATATTCTCAAAATTTGTCGGTATATCTTGGCAAATCGGGTATGAATGCTAAAAAAATAAAATTCTGAAAATAAGGGTTGCAAATGAGATGAAAAAAGTGTAAAATAACAATGCTTGCAAACGCAAGATATATCCGCCCGTGGCGAAGCTGGATATCGCAGTGGATTCCGATTCCAAAGGCCGGGGGTTCGAATCCCTCCGGGCGGGCCACGAAAAAAGTCACTTTTGTCTACCGACAAAGGTGACTTTTTTCAATGATATCCGTTCCTGACGGAACGGGTGATATACCTTCGGTATGATATCGCACTTCGTGCGATGATATATGCCTTCGGCATATGGAGGAACGGATATTATATCATACTTGCGTAGCAAGTATATCATGCGGCGCAACCCGTATATCATATCGCACAGGGGATACATCATTGAAAGACGATGTGATTTATGATATAATCACATCAAAGAGGTGATAC
>JAZQTE010000069.1:0-1472 GCA_045630505.1 Acutalibacteraceae bacterium
CCCTTAAGCGGCAAGACCGTGGCGGCCTTTGTGAAATCCTGCGAGGAAAACGGCACGGCCGACGATTGCATTGCTTTCTTTGGCACCTTACCGCCCACCTCGCAAAGCGAGGACGTGCTGTTTGCGCTGTGCGAAATGTACGCGGCGGCGCTGGCCGAGGAGCGGTTCCGTGAGGAATGGTACCAAAACGCCAAGCACACCTTTGCGCTGATGCTGCACACCGAGCGAGCGCTCACCGCCGCTCTCGGTGCGTATTTGCTGCAGGCACGCTACGGCAACGAGCATCTTGCCACGGTGAGCTTGTTTATGCTGCTTGAAAAGCTGAACGACGCTTCCGCCGAGCAGCGCGAAGCGATAAAAGCCACGCTGAACAAGCTGGGACAGCCGCTGCCGCTTTCGAGCGATACCACGCTGTCGGAGCTGTTTGAGCAGATGGCCATCGTGTCGTCCGTGGAGGAGATTCAGGCGTATTGCGCCTACTGCACGCCCTACGTGGCCGATATCGTCGAGCCGGAAAAATTCTACGGCGAAATTAAAAGCGAAGAAGAAGCCGAGGCGTATTCCTCGGATACCGAGGCGAAGCTGATCAAGCTGTTATATAGCGATCCGCAAAACGGCAATTACTGGCGGCTGTGCGCGAACATTCCGTGGGACGATCCCACCGACGTGTGCGCCAAGCTGTTGTATATCGCCGCCATGCTTTCACGCCCCAACGAAAAGCTGTGGAACCGCTGCGTGGATGCGTGCGAACGCACCACGGACGACGAATTGCTTGCGCGTGCACTCGTGGATTGCGCCAAGCACACGCCGCTTCCCTACGCACTGCAGGGGTTGAGAAAACGGCTGGTAGACCAGTTGGAATCCGACGTGCTGTATTTCCAGCGCTTGGACAAGGCCAGTGCCGACGAGCTGGTTACCGTGCTGTGCCGCCGTTCGGCCGACGAACTGAAAAGCGGTGCGAACGCCGTTCACAACATTCTGCGTGATCTGTCGGCGATCGCCGTGGCCACCGGCTCTGACGAGGCCTACGAAACGATGCTGACGTTTACACGGCCGCATTTCCTGAACGGAAACGTGAGCCTGTGCTTTGCGCTGGTGTGCCGTCTGCTGCTGGAAAAACGATTCACGCAGGCAGCCGCGCTGCTGGCCGAGCTGCCCACCGCCGGTGCAAAATACGCCAACCTGATGGACAAGCTTGGTGCTATGTCCGAAAAAGAGCTGGAGGCCTTCTGCGCCGACGAAAGCAACAACACCTTGCTGGAGCTGATCCTTCCCAACGGTAACACGCCCGATATCCGCACCATCAACAATATGGTGCTCGACTTTGTGGCGGAAGAAAAATTCGAGCAAGGCGCCCAGCTGCTTTGCAAGCTGTTGGAGGAGCAAAAGACCGACTACGGCTGCTATATGGGGCTGTTTATTCTGAGCAAATATTTACCCGAACGCCCCGAGCTGCTGCACAAGGCGTTGTT
>JAZQTE010000070.1:0-6478 GCA_045630505.1 Acutalibacteraceae bacterium
CGAACGCGCCGCCGACTTGGAAGAAAAGAGTGCCTATTTGGTGCAGCAGGTGGAAGAAGCCACCGCCGACTTGGAAAAGGGTAACCCGTACGTGGCGATGGTAGAGGAGCAAAGCCGAGTGCTTGCGGCACTGGATATGGAATTGGAAGCGGCAAATAAAAAGGAGGAAGAGGAAGAATGAGCGAGATCGTGGCATTAAACATCCCCAACGTTACCGTTACGGAGGTGGTGGAAACGCTGGCGCAGCTGTACACGCGAGCGATAGAAAAGGGAACGCCGTTTAAGCGGCTGCTCACCCCGTTCTTGTGGGGTGCACCGGGTATCGGTAAATCCAACGGCGTGCTGCAGCTGGCAGAACGCTTGGAAAAAGAAACGGGAAAAACCGTTACCGTGACCGATGTTCGCCTGCTGTTGTTTTCTCCCGTTGACCTTCGCGGCGTGCCAATGGCCGATGTTAAACGGGAATTTACCGATTGGTTGAAGCCCCGTATTTTCGATATGAGAACCGAGGACGATACCGTTAACCTGCTGTTTTTGGATGAGCTTTCGGCAGCACCGCCGACGCTGCAGGCGGGGGCGTACCAAATCTGCTTAGACCGTCGGGTGGGTGAGCATATCCTGCCCCAAAACTGCATCGTGATTGCGGCAGGCAACCGTATGACGGATAATTCCGTAAGCTACAAAATGCCCAAGGCTTTATGCAACCGCCTAATGCATTTTAACGTGCAAAGTGATTGTGAAGCGTGGCGCCGTTGGGCGATCGGACACGGTGTTCATCCCTCGGTAATTGCTTTTTTGGGAATGGATAACAGCCGTTTGTGTTTAGATCCCGAAGCCTCTGATTTTGCCTATGCCACGCCGCGCACGTGGGAGGCCGTCAGTACCCTGCTGCACACGATGAGCGACGATCCCGAGGAGATCCATACCTTGATTTCTGCGTGTATCGGCAACACGATGGCGCTGGAATTCGAAGCCTACTGCAAGGGAATCTTGAAGCTTCCCGACGTGAAAGGTATTTTAAACGGTACGTGCACCGAGATACCGCGCGGATATGATGTGATATTCGCGCTGATAGCAGCGCTGCTGGCAGCACTCCCGAAAGCCGAGGACTACGAGCTTGAAAACGCCTGTCGCTACGTGCAATCGCCGCGGTTCCCCAAGGATTTCACGGCGATGTTTATGCAGGATATGATGCAGCTGCCGGGGATGAGAACGCGACTTATTAAATGCCGCAGCTTTCAGCTGTGGCTGAACAAGGTGTGATGCTTGTGGATACGGTACAGTTAAGAGCGTTAGCTTCGCGGTTGATTGACACCCGCACGGAGCTGATGAAGGCTCAACCTTTTTTGGGGCGTCTTTTGATGCGCCTTAGTTTTGGCTTTGATGAGTGCGGTACGGCGTATACGGATATGCGCCGCATCGTATTCGATCCCGCCTTCGCTTCTCGCTTGGACGATACACAGCTGCGGTTTTTGATGCTGCACGAGGTGTTGCACTGCGTGCTGAAGCACTGCACGCGTGGACGTGGGCGGTTTCCCACTATGTACAACGTGGCGTGTGATATCGTGGTCAATTCCTTGGCGTTGGATGCTATGGGGCTGGAAAAGCTCATCGTGGATAAGCAAGCGGTAGTGCACACGGCACCTGATGGACGCGAAGGGCGTTTGTGCAGCGCCGAGGAAATATACGAGATGCTGCTGGGTGACACCGAGGGCAACCTAAAAGCCCTGCTGCAAAGCACGATGGATACGCACGAGATTTGGGGGCAAATCAAAAACAACCGTCTTCTTGAGGAAGTGTGGAACGGCTATATGCTGCAAGAAGGCAAAAGTGCAGGCTTCGAATCAGGCATTCCGCAAGGGTTGTCCCGCGTGGTACACGAGGTGTTCACGGCGCCGAAGATCGATTGGCGGCAGCTGCTGCGCGATCTGCTGCAGCCCGATGGCCACGATTATACGTTTATGGTTCCCGATCGGCGTTTCAGCGGCGACGTGGTGCTGCCGTCCTTTCAAGAAAATATTGAGGGTGAGCGAATAGAACGCGTGTGGTTTTTGGTGGATACGTCCGGCTCTGTGAGCAACAAGGCACTGGCTACCGCGTTGGCAGAGGTGCGTGACGTCGTAGAGCAGGTGAGCAGCTTTCGCGGAGAGCTTTCGTTTTTCGACAGCGAAGTCACCGAGCCGGCCGCGTTTGAAAGCGTTGACGAGCTGAAAAAGATCACCCCCGTTGGCGGTGGCGGCACAAGCTTTTGCAGAATCTTCGAATATATGAAGGAGCACTATGGTGAGGAGCCGCCCAAGGCTGTGATCATTCTTACCGACGGCTACGCCGACTTTCCGCCCGAAAGTGAAGCAGGTGATACTATTGTCATCTGGCTTATCGTGGATAGCCCCGTCGTTCCCCCGTGGGGGCACAGCATTTCGATACCGAAATAAGGCAACGCCTTCTCCGTAATAACGAAAAAAGCCCCAACTTGAGTTGGGGCTTTTCTGCATTAAAAGTTTTTCATAAAATCCACAAACAATTTCACAGCGCCGCGATAAGCACTTTTTTTGTAATAAAAATTGTTGATGGCGATTTCGTTAAAATCGCTGATTTCCAAGAATTGCACGTTTGGCAAGGGAGAGTGCCCGTTTTTCTTGGCAAGGGTAATTCCCAAAGCGACACCGGAGAGTACACAGACATCGCGGCATTCGTAATCGTTGCACTCCAAAGCGATTTTTGGCGTAAACCCGCGTTGCATACACGCTTGCGAAAGTGCTTGGAACCCACCGTTCATTTTTTGTCGGTTCAGTGTAACAAAGGGTTGGTTGCGCAGCTGGTCTAAAGTAATGGCGCGCTGTGTCAGCGGGTTGGAAGACAATGCTTCAATTTTCACGGCGTATCGCGAAAATTCAAAGTAATCGTATTCGTTTAACGGCTCGCTCGGGTTACCAATGACAATATCGTAATCGGTGATATGTTCCTTTTGCGGAGAAATATCCAGCCTAAACGAAATAGAAGGGTACAGCTTCCGAAATCGCAAAATGCGGTTGATCACCATTTTGCGATTGGAGAACACAAGCAACGTTAATCGTTCTTCACTTTCGTGTGTGGCTCGAACAGCCTGCACGCCTTTTTCTAAATTTTCCGTCAATTGTTCCACGGTTTTTAAAAATAAACGACCTTTTTCCGTTAAGAAAATGCGGTTGCCCGTTCGCTCAAACAGCGTAACACCCAATTCGGTTTCCAATCGTTTTACGGAAGCGGAAACCGAAGATACCGGCACCATGTGCTTTTGAGCTGTTTTGGAAAAGCTTTCCGCCAGCGCACTTTCGTAGAAATAGCGTAATTGCAACATTTCCATTTTCATCACCACAAACCTATCCTACTATAATTTCAAAGCGAAATCAAGTATAATTTATTATATTATTTACATTGCAACAGATTGCGGTTATACTGTAATTATAAATATATCCCTTATAATAGGAGGAGATAGTATGAACTTTGCAAGAAAAGCGGCGGCGATATTTACGGCGCTCACCTTGCTGATCGGTTGTTTGCTGGTTGGCTTGACTATGCCCGTTTCGGCCACTAGCGACACCTTCCATTTTGGTGTGGACGAAATTTATGTAGTGAAATCGCCCACAAGCAGTGTTACGGCATACCAATCGATTCCGGTATATACGCCGAATGGGGAACCGTATACGGGGAAATTAACGTGGACAACCAGTGACAAAGCCACAGTTGCCTTTTCCACCAGCACCAGTGTGCCGAGCGGCACGTTTTACGCTTCGTACAATGGAACAAATTCCAGTGCGGTGCTCACCGCTACCAACGAAGCGGGCGAATCGCACTCTTGCACGGTGCATGTAGCGTTTGACGGTGAAATCATCACTGCAGGTGACTTTGAAGGCGATGGTTACAAAGTCAGCAAATGGACGTCAAACATCATCAAATCGGGCCGCGGTGAAGTTGTCACCGAAGAAGACGGTAACCACGCACTCAAGCTTCCCGGCGGTATGAGCTGTGCGATGTATTCGAGTTTGCCCATCTCGGCCAACACCAAGTATACTCTTTCCTTCGATGTAAAGGGTACCTCGTCCGGCCAGGTGGTTTATCTTACCAACGTGTCATCCAACAGCGGAATTAAATCTATCACTCCCAGCAGCACGTGGAAACGCTTTACGTACACATTCTCAACGGGCAGCAGTATCAACCGAAGCAGCACAGTGGCCTTCGGCAACCAAAAGTCTTCCAACCCGTTGTATATCGACAACGTTTCGCTGACGGCAGTGGGCACGGCGGAATCCATTTCGCTCAACGCTACCGAGGCCGTGATGGAAATCGGCGACGAATTGGCACTTACCGCCACACCGGCACCCGAAGGTGCCACGATGAACCGTGTAACGTGGACTTCGAGCGATAACGAAGTGGCAATCGTAGATAAGAATGGTAACGTGATGGCTGTGGCGCCCGGTACGGCTACCATCACGGCTAAGTCAGGTAAATTGGCCGCTGTTACCTGCGAGGTGACGGTATATGAAGAGATGCTCGCAGTTTTGCCCGATGCTACGTTACAAAACGGTGCAATTGAAATTATCGGCGGTGCGTTTGGCGAAGTGCAACCCGACGACGTGGTTTCCGTCACCGTAACTCCCAAAGAAGGGTATCTGATGATCCCCGGTACGCTTCGCTATACCGACAAAACGGGTAACACCGTGCGTATCTTAAACAAAGATTTGAGTGGTGATTTGGGCTTTGGCGAAGGCGACGGTAACACCTTCAAAATGGTGATGCCTGACGAAAAAGTTACGCTCACGGCCGATTTCATCTCCACCGAAGAACAAAACTTTGCGGCGAACACCATTGGTACCGCTTGCCGCTATATGCTGAATGGCGAGGGTGAGAAGGTATACGATGGTATTCGTTTCTTGACTCGCTTGAACTTGGCGAATAAGTTTGATACCGAAGCCAACGAGCTTATTGTTACCTACGGAGGCAAAGAGTACACCGTGTTGGAACTCGGCTCGCTTCTCAAACGTGAAGAAAACTCGACGGCGCTCACCTATGAAAACGCCGTGGCTAACCAAGGTGTAAGCGGCGCTAACCGTATGTGGATCAGCCGCGCTTATACGAAAGACAGCGGCGCGTTTAAGCTGGTGGACTACACCGAAAGCTACATTGACTTCACTTCGGTGATGATGACGAGCCACTACGATCGTTTCTACACCGCCCGCGGCTATATCCGTTTGCAGGATGCCGAAGGCAACGAAGAAACGGTGGAGTACGATGAAATCACCAACAGCATCAGCACGGTGGTGCCGATTCTGCCTCCCATGCAAGCGCTGGAAGGCGTAACGGCCGAGAAAACCAACTGGACTCCCTTGGCCCACGTGGTAGAACCCGGCCAAAAGCTGAATTACACTATCACTGTGAAGGCAGGCGATACCGCCGGTAAGGTCACGGTGTTTGAAACGATTCCGAACAATGCAACCTATGTGAGCGGTGCCGATCGCTTGGTTGGCAAAACGGCTGTGTGGGAGCTGGAGCTTGCTGCTAACGAAACCAAAACGTTGGATTATGTAATTCAAGTTAAAGACAGTATGGATCTGTGCGAAGGCGGCACTGTGGAAGGCACGGCCACGCAAGTGGGCAATACCACCATTGAGCCTTGCCACGAGCTGTACATTGAACGTGCGGTGAGCAAGTTCGACGAATACTATGTAAACAACGCGTTTAAAGCCCTTGCCGATTCCGATTTCAGCGATATGAAATTCGTTTACTGGGCCTACTATGTAGCGTACAGTAACAGCATTTCGGATTATTCCACGGCCAAGGCTTCCGAACTGCTCAACAACATTCTGGCCGGCACCGATACTCGTTTGGACATCGTGGCTCCCACGCTGTACGGTGGCACTTCGGTGAAGGGCCAAATCGAAGGCGTTAAGGGTGCGCCTGCCGCTTCGGTTGCGGAAAGTGATTTGATGATTGGCGACGTGTTGCTGGCAAAAAACAGCGGCACCACTTCGCTGTACGTTTACTATTGCGACGGCTTGAAAAAGGTAAAGTCCACCGGCGGTTTGGAAGATGCCGATATCGCACTGCTTGACACGCTGACGACCTCGCAGGGTTATGCGGTTATCCGCCCGCGTACCGCCTTTAAAGCCACCACCTCCACGCCCGGTGATGCCGTGCGTGAAGAATACAACGAACGCCAAGAAGCTGTTATTAAAACGGGTGAAGCGTTCTTGATGCGCGGCGAAAAAGTGCAGTACACCGACGATAGAATTGGTGCCAGCGAATACCGTTGGCGTTTGCATGAAGATGCTCCCGAAGACGCGTCGTACGAATACATTAAGTACACCAACTGTGCAGCGTTCTGCAACGACTCTTACTACTTTGGTTTGAATTATTCCTTGCCCGGCAATATGTACACCACCTTTAATATGGTGAACGCGACCGCCAGCGGCAAGCAATACAACGCGATTCGTCAATT
>JAZQTE010000071.1:0-2862 GCA_045630505.1 Acutalibacteraceae bacterium
CCGCCAACAACGAAAAAGAACACGCCAAGCTGTGGTTTAAGCTGCTTCACGGCGGTATCGGCTCCACCGAGGAAAACTTGGCGGATGCTGCCGCGGGCGAAAACTATGAATGGACGGATATGTACGCCACCTTCGCCAAAGAAGCTCGCGAGGAAGGGTTCGATAAAATCGCCGAACTGTTCGAGGGCGTTGCTCGGATTGAAAAAACTCACGAGGAACGCTATCGCCGTTTGCTCGCCAACATTGAAGGCGGTCTTGTCTTCTCTCGCGACGGTGATTGTCTGTGGGAATGCGGCAACTGCGGCCACCTGCATTTCGGCAAGGTCTCTCCCGAAATTTGCCCGGTGTGCGCTCATCCGAAAGCCTATTTCCGTCTGCGCGCCGAAAACTATTAAAAAAACCAAAAGAAGCGGTATGCTGTTGCATACCGCTTCTTTTATTTTTCCCCTAATAAAAGGTTTCGTGTGATTTTAATTTTTCGCAGAAGATAAATCAGCGCCCCACAAAGGAACAACCACACAATTGTAACAATAAGTACGCTCGGCCATAACCCAATACTGTTTACTAAATGGCCATACAGCGGAAACGGCAAGCTGAATAAGATACACCAATGAATAGCATAAACAGGTAGTGTGTTTTTGCCAATTTTCTCTATTGGTGCGGTTAATTTTGAACCCTGTGGTAAGGCATACAGCAAGCGGCAAAACACAAAACACGCAGCCGCACCGCTGAAAGCCATGCTCTTGTCTATGAGCAACTGTAAAATACCATCGGTTTTGAAAAACAAGAATATACTCGCCACAAAAAGAATGGAAAACAGTACCGATACTCCTAAAAATACGGAGCGATATTTTTGTGCGAACGAGCAATTTAAAAGTTTATATATCATATTACCCACTACAAAAAACGGAATATATGTCATCAACGAGTTGCAGCCGGGAATTTGAGAGAATGCAACGGTAAAAACAATCGCAGCCAGTATCGAAAGTGGCATTTTGAGCATGCGAAGAGGAAGATTCCGATAAATTAGAACAAATATCCAATAAATCAAGAACATTAAAAACAAGATGCGCAAAAACCAAAATTGCGATACCAATACATTCTTTAACTGCGAGATGAAACGGTAATTTCCGGAGCGAAAAGCCCCTAACAAATAATTTAATTGCGACCACACCAGATACGGTAACAGAATTCGCTTTACCTTACCGATTAAAAATTTCTTTGCATCTTTCATTGGTTCTGCAAAGCCTGAGCTAAAACCACTAATAATAAACAACAATGACATTTGAAATGTTTGAATAATGCTATGCACCGGTTGCGTTGCAGTGCCATAACAGATTTGAATAGCATGCCCAAGCACAACAATAATAATAGCAATCCCCCGAAAGAAATCCAAAAATTGATTACGTTGCCGAGTCACCCCATCGCCCCCCGAAAATATATCCTAAAGATGTTGGTATTATATCACACTCGGTAAATATCTGTCAATTTTTCAGAGTTTTATAATTCTCCTCTTTTATTTTGCAGCACGGTGTGTTATACTGTAAACGATAGGCAGTTTCTGCCGCAGAAGGAGTTAGAAATCATGCTGGAACTCAAAAACATCTCCTACGCCGTGGACAACGACGGCGAGCGTAAGGAGATATTACACAATATCAATTTAAAGGTGGACGAACGCTTCGTTGCCTTTACGGGCCCCAACGGCGGCGGTAAGTCCACACTGGCCAAGGTGGTGGCAGGTATCCTAACACCCACCGAGGGCCAAATTCTGCTGGACGGCGAAGATATCACGGGGCTTTCCATCACCGAGCGTGCCAAATGCGGCGTCAGCTTTGCATTTCAACAGCCCGTGCGTTTCAAGGGCATTACCGTGCACGATCTGTTGTCGTTGGCAGCAGGCGAAACTATGTCCGTCACCAAGGCTTGCTCCTACCTTTCGGAGGTAGGACTCTGCGCCAAGGATTATATCAACCGCGAGGTAAACGCCAGCTTGTCGGGTGGTGAGCTTAAGCGTATCGAGATCGCCACCGTGATGATCCGCGGTACCAAGCTCTCGATCTTCGACGAACCCGAAGCCGGTATTGACTTATGGAGCTTCCAAAATCTCATTCAGGTGTTTGAAAAAATGCACGCCCGTGAAGGCGGTTCGATCCTCATCATTTCGCACCAAGAGCGCATTTTGAATATTGCCGATAAGATCGTGGTGATCGCCGGCGGCCAAATCGACCGCATCGGCACCGCCGCCGAAGTGATGCCGCACCTGCTGGGAACTTCCACGGCTTGCTCGGCGCTCACGGATAAATTATAACGGAGGTGCGCTATGGATAAGATTCAACAAACCTTACTCGAATCCGTTACCGAATTGCACGGCGTACCCGAGGGTGCTTACAACATTCGGTCCAACGGTGAAACTGCCGCGCGCAACACCACGGCCAATATCGATATCGTTACCAAGGAAGATAAGCCCGGCATTGATATTCGCATCAAAGCAGGCACGAAAAACGAAAGCGTGCACATTCCCGTGGTGCTCAGCCAAAGCGGCCTGAAGGAAATGGTATATAACGATTTCTTCATCGGTGCCGATGCCGACGTTACCATCGTAGCCGGTTGCGGCATCCACAACGGCGGTGACGACGAATCGCGGCACGACGGTATCCACACCTTCTACGTGGGAGAAAACGCCCGTGTGCGCTACGTAGAGCGTCATTACGGCCAAGGTGACGGCAAAGGACAGCGCGTGATGAATCCGCAAACGGTAATTCATCTGGAAGCAGGCGCCACCATGGAACTCGAAACCACGCAGATCAAGGGTGTGGATTCCACCAACCGCGTCACCACCGCCACGGTGGGCGACGGCGCTAC
>JAZQTE010000072.1:0-1130 GCA_045630505.1 Acutalibacteraceae bacterium
CTTCCGTCAGATCGTGGCGAAAGGTCATACCGTTTCCTACCGATTTGGCTTCGGTTCGGTCGGTAAATAAACGCACGGGCGACGGATCATTCCCGTTGGCGTAATCATAAAGCTGGCCACCCGCTTTACCGAGCGCCGCCATTAAGCAACCGCGGTCGGCCGCTGCCAAATCACCAATCGTGCGTATTCCCATTTTTTGCAGCGTTTGTTCCGCCGAACGCCCCACAAACAAAAACCGTGATACGGGCAACGGATATAACAGTTCCCGATACGTTTCCCGTGACAGCACGGTGGTAGCGTTCGGCTTTTTATAATCGCTTCCCAATTTAGCAAAGGTTTTATTAAACGACACCCCCACCGAAATGGTGATACCCAGCTCATCCTTCACACGTTGCCGCAGTGTATCGGCAATGGTCTTCCCATCGCCAAACAAGCGACGGCTTCCCGTAACGTCTAACCACGATTCATCAATACTGAACGGCTCCACACGGTCGGTATATTCACAATACATAGCGTTAATACGCTGATAATATTCGTGATACCGTTCAAAATTCGGAGGCACCAACACGAGCTCGGGACATTTGCGCTTTGCCTGCCACACCGTTTCTGCCGTTACAACGCCAAACGCCTTGGCCGCTTCGTTTTTGGCGAGCACGATTCCGTGCCGCGCCGAAGGATCGCCGCACACCGCCATCGGCACCTTCCACAGTTCAGGGCGGTACACACATTCCACCGACGCATAAAAGCTGTTACAATCACAATGTAAAATACAACGGTCCACCGCCCACACCTCTTTTCGCGAACATTTGTTCTATCTATTATTTTACCTCATCTTCCCCATTTTGTCAAGTCACAGCGTTGACAAACACCAACAAACGGGGCTATACTGTATTCAGTTAAAGGAGGAATCGTTATGTCATTCGTTTGTGTTCCTTACGGCACTGCTCCCGACGGAAGCACCGTGTATAAGCTCAAGCTTTCTCGCGAGAACGGCATCTCTGCCACAATGATCACCTACGGCGCCACGCTCACGGCGTTGCACGTAAAAGACCGCGACGTAGTGCTTGGCTACAATTCTCTCGACGAGTATTTGCAGAATACCGCTTCTATCGGCGTTACCGTGGGACGGG
>JAZQTE010000073.1:0-12967 GCA_045630505.1 Acutalibacteraceae bacterium
GCCTTCGCGTTGTACCATATCGGCAGGACGCCACGGCACCGAAAGGTGATGCAGCGCGATCAACCGCTCCTGCACGTTTACGCCCACACCGAGCTTCTGCGTGGAACCGATCACCACACGGATCTGCCCCTTGTTCATCGCCGCAAACAAACGGCTGCGAGCTAAATCGGTTGTCGCATCGTGCACGAAAGCGATCTCGTTTTCGGGAATACCGCGGCGGCACAGCTCGTTTTTCAACGCATCGTAGACATTAAAGGAGGATTTTGGCGTGCCAATATCGCTGAAAACGATCTGCGTGGTTTGAGGATGCTTATGATACAATTCCTCTACCTTGTTGGCGCACGCATCCACCTTGGTTATCTCGCCCGTCAGCACCGCATTCGCATCGGCCAAAAGAATGTGTAGCGCCGCTTTTCGTCCGTCGGTAGTAACCTTTAGGAGGTTATCCTCCGTACGTGACACCTCGCGGTTGCGAATCTTTTCGGTACGGTCGGACAAGCCGCGAATATAGATCGTTTGTGCTCGGCTCTTTGGTACACAGATATCCTCAGGGCCGTCGTAATCGGGAAGACCGTCGGCCTGTTCCACGTAATGAAAATCACACACCTGCGAAAACAGCGCCATCAGCTCACCCAAATTGTGAAACGAGGAGAAACGCGTTACGGTGCGCAGGCTGTTGCTGTTAGCATCGACGTCGCATTCGATGGAGGTTTCCCGTTGTCCGAACGTGTTTACCCACGCATCGAACGTGTGAATGTTATGGTATTCCAAAACGCGCGGCTGCAAATACGTTTGAAAGGTAAACAAATCCGACAAGCTGTTGGTGAGTGGTGTACCCGTAGCAAACAGCACACGCTTTACCACACGCGTTTTTTCCAGCATTTCACGGCATTTTTTACTGCCACCGTTGCTCATACCCACCACGTTATCGGTACGGCTGGTTATGGGAATGTTCTTATAGTTGTGAGCCTCGTCCACCACCAGCGTATCGATTTTCAATTGCTCAAACGTCATCCACGGACACTCGGGTTCTTTTTGCACATAGCTTGACAGCTTCTTTTCCTGCAGCTTGACTTGCTTCTTCAGCTCGTGCTGCTCATATTTGCTCGGGCAGTTGAAGATCTGTGTTTTCAGTCGTTGGATCTCACGCTGCATCTTCTTTATGTAATAGTCCTTGCTCATCACGATCAGATCGAAGCTGCTGTACGCCATATAGACGGCCGTGTAATCCCCCGTGCGAATCTCCTCCAGCACCTCGTTACGTCGGGCAGGCGTGAAATCCTTGGGATACACCACCAAAATACGGTCGTTCGGGTACAGCAGGCGGTGCGCCTCCACGGTGGATTGCAGCACGTTGTTCGGCACCACCATCAGGTTGCGATTCGATAAACCCATACGCTTAAGCTCGTGTACCGACACGATCATTTCGTACGTTTTGCCCGTTCCCACGTCGTGCGCAAGCAACGTATTATTCCCCGAAAGCAGCACGCGCGCGATCGCATCGCGCTGGTGCTTATACAGCGTGATGGCAGGATTTAAATCGGGCAGCGTTAAAAACGAACCGTCATACTGTGTGAAGGTGTAGCCGACAAAACGGTCGTTATAGTAGCTCTCAAAGCGTTCGGCGCGTTCCTTGTTTTCATATACCCAGTCACGGAACGCCTCCACGATCATTTTCTGTTTATCCTGCGCCTCTACGGTCTTCTCTTTGTTGAAGACGGGCTCGTAATCAAAGGTGTTCCACCCCTTCGAGCGACGAGGAATATAATCGAAAATCTTAACGGTTTTGGCGTTAAGCGTATCCTCCACGATATCCAGTGCCGTGAGGTACTGCTTCGTCCAACCCACCGAGCGAGAAGTGGAAGGGAAAACCTCTTGCACACCGTAGGTGATGGTATTAAGCACCGACAGCGTTGCTACAGCCGGCGGAACCACCTTAAAACGTGCCAAATCACGGTTATAGATCACCTCGGGAGCCACCGTCAGATTAAGCATATCACATAAAAACGGCACGTATTCTTGTGCAGGAATCCACGAAGCGCCCATACTGATGCCCACGTCGTTCAAGTCTACCTTGGGCGGCAAAAGGCGCCTTAACACCTTGATATTACTTTCAAAAGCACCCGAAATTTCCTTGTTCATTCTCTCTGCCGTTTTGAGCTTGCGCTCAATATTGCCGCTTAAATACATCGGCGAAAGCAGCCACCCTTCCTCAAGGGAATACTCCACGCCACCATCAAAATATTCAGGGCTTTGGAAAATTACATTCCGCAACACCCAGGCTGTCTGCTCCACCGAAAGTCCGGCTCCGTTTGCAATATAGCGGATATCCACGCCGCCGAAACGGTTAAGCGACTCCACCAGCATTTCGTCCACCGCTTTACTACCTGCTGCCGTAGTATCGTCTTGTGTCATCAGTTCCCATACGTCAATCGTCTTGTTCATTGTTTCCTCCATCATTTTCAGTCACATTCAAAAAGGGGCGAAAAAGCGCGACGGTCACAAACTGTGCCGCCGCGCGTGTAGGTTTCGTTATGCAGATGGTGTATTACAAAAGCGCTTTGCGTTTTCGCCGTGCAATCTCGCCGCGAATCATCGCAATGAGAAACGCCGTCGGCAACGCTACGCGGAAGAGGATCATCATCCAGCTCCGCGCTTCCATAATATCACAAACCAGCAGGTACATCCGCACCACGTAATCCACGCAGTACATAATCAGCGCCGTTGTCATCGCTCCGTCACGCTTCTTGCCGTAGAACCAGCACAGAAAATACGTCACCAAAACAGCGGCCACAACGAATCCGCACAAAATAAGAATATACAACGGCCAATCCAAAACATAGCCCAAAATACCCGTTAGTGTCACTACCTCGGGGATCGCGGCTGTTGCCACGAATTCCGTGTTTCCCCTAATGAGTACCCAGGCCAAATTTGCCACGGTAAGTATCAGCATTAACAGCAATGCCCACCGTGCATTTTTTGTTGTTTTGTTATACCGTTCCATATCCGTTACTCCTTAGCCAAGTAAATGTTCAATGAGAATTTTAACACCAATACCGATCAGCACCAAGCCACCGGCAATTTCGGCACGCTTGCCGTAGCGGCTGCCCGTACGGCAGCCAAGCTGTACGCCAAATACGCACATAACGAACGTCACCAATGCGATCACGCCGCAGCAGATGAGAAAGCCGTAGCTTGTTGCCAAAATGCCCGTGCGATCCAGTGCCATCGTCACGCCGACTGCCATCGCATCAATGCTGGTGGCCACCGCCATCAAGAACAGTGTTTTCCAGTTCGACGGATCGCCGTGTTCTTCCTCTTCACCCTCGTGAAACACTTCCCACAGCATCTTTCCGCCGATAAACGCAAGCAGCAAGAACGCCACCCAATGGTCGATTGCTACGATCTGCTTGGCAAACAGCCCTGCAATGGCGTAACCGATCATCGGCATCATTCCCTGAAATAAGCCAAACGCCCCTGCGATGCGGCAGGTCATTTTGTGATTTGCACAACCCAGTAAAATTCCGTTACTGATAGACACGGCAAACGCATCCATCGCCAAACCAAGCGCTATCAGCAATAACGTCAACCAATCCATTATGCCTTCGGTGCCTCCCATACGCGTACCCAGTCCACTTCGATGGGCCACGTTTCGTGCGCGCCCAAGAAAAGAACCATCGCATCGGTATTCATAATCGTTTGTGCACCGGGCCATGTGCGGCCTTCCCATTGCGGGTTAGCCTCCTCGTCCCAATACAGCGGTTCTTCAATATCCCGATAATAGTGAGCAGGATACTGGCCCTCGGCAAATCTCACCGAGTGCATCAGCTCACCGTCGAGATACCACGCAATATATCCTTCCGTCCACAGCGCTGCATAGGTGTGCCATTCGCTGTCAATGGTATCCTGCAATCCCATCGCACCCGTAGCATTCACCAGATTGGTGCCGATCTGCTGTGTGCCGTCTTCCAACTTCACGTGGTCGTGCAGCGTGCCCGTGTAGATCACGTCGGAATACGGATCGTTGCCGTCCACCTGATGAGCCTCCAGAATATCCAGCTCACCCACGCGGTTCCATTTTTCACCGGCAACGTCTACCACGCTGACGCCCCAGAAGGACGGCCAGCCGTTGCGCCCCGTTTCGGAACGCAGGGAAATTTCTTCCGTGGAAAAACGCATACGCGCCTCGGCGTAGCCAAACTGCATTGTATACCCCGTTTTACCCTTGGCGCTGAACGTGGGCAAGCCAATGGAAGACGGGCAGGTTTTGGGGGCGAACGTCATAACGCCATCGTTCAGGGTGATTTCTTCCTTGGTGAGAGTGACACCCTTGTACGGACGGTCGGCATACCAGTTATACCCCGGCTTGCCCTCACCGCTGAAATCGAAGGTATCGTAGCTGTCAAAATCATCGGCAAACGCAAGCGTCGTCATTCCGGCCGCTTGCGCAGCCGCAGGCACTTCCGCAATTTGTGCGGGCGTGGGGTTGGTGTTTGCTTGCTTAAGCAACGCGCTTTCCGTTACCGACGGTAAGCCTGCATTCGGTACGGGGGCCGCGGTATCGCTGTTGGTAGACGTGGGCAGGGTGACAGTGGTGGTAGTACCCGTAGCGGAGCCGCCCTCGGTACAGCCGCCGAGCGACACGCAAAGCAGCACCGCTGCCAGCAGATAACAAAGCATGTTTTTGCCATGACGTTTCATAAGTTTACTCCCCCTAAAAAATTCGGGATATGTATCATAACACACCCACCAATAGATTGCAATAGTTTTCTACCCGTTTTTTTCAAAATCCCGACCGTCATCGCCGCCCGTAAGCTTTACGGCGGCAAGCGTGATCTTATCCGGATCGGCAAGCTCGGGCACCTTGCCGCTTCGCAGAAATACGGCACGGTATTCGCGAGGCGTCATTCCCGTTTTCAACTTGAACACACGAGAGAAATAGTTGTAGTCGGAAATGCCGCAGTTACCTGCGATTTCCGAAATGTTGTACTTGGGATCCTTTAAGTATTTACACGCCAGCACGATACGCTTTTGCAAAATAAATTTGCCGATCGCCATATTTACGTTTTTTTCGGCACAGCGGTTAAGCGTGGACACGCTTACCGATAATTCCTTGGCAATATCCGTGATGGGCAATTTTTCGCGCAGATTTTCGTCTATGTACGCTTGCGCACGCTGCCACAGATCGTCGCGGTTGCGCTGAATAAGCTTTTGCAAAAGCAGATGCTCAATACAAATCTGCAAAATATCGCACATCGCCGCAATGCAGGAACGCGACGTGGGAATGAGCTGGAAGAATTGATGATTGAGCACCGACATATCACGGATAAAATGACGGCAATTTTCGTACACCGTGTTCCACTGGGCACCCAGCGAGGTTTGATCGTCCAACAGATGGCCAAGCACCACGTAGCCTAAGATCTCATCGCCGCGCTGCCCCGATTTGATGGGCACGCACACCTCGATAAGTCCCGCGTGGCATTGATACACACACAGCTTGCCCGTATCCTTTGCTTGACGAAAACCGTACATATCACACGCTTCGCATTTTGATTTGCCCACCGCCGTGGATTGAATGTGCTGACAAAATGCGTTTCCCTGCGTGGGATACCGCAGCAGCGCGTGATATTCGGGATCGAACAACGCACACTGATGCCCCGTGATAAGATAAATATCCTTGAAGATCTTTTGGATTTCGTTTAGTTCAAAAAAGAGATTCTGCGCCATATTTCCACCTTAAAACCTTGCACAAACATTTCATTTTGAATGAAAAATGCTAATTTACAAACACATTGTACTATTATATTTTGTGAAAGTCAAGTAAAATGAAAATAAAGAAATACATTGAGAGGAGAATGATGTATGGACGGTAAGAAAAAATGGTTTTTCCCCGATGGCGAGATCCCGCCGATGGGCAACGACCCTGAGGTGTACGGTCACGAATCGCTCATTGTGCTGAACCCCAACGAGGAAGAAGCCCACGTAAAGCTGTGTATGTACTGGACCGACCGTGAACCGGTATGGGGCGAGGAATTCACAGTGGGTGCCAAGCGCGTGAAGGGCTTGCGTGCCACCGAGAAAAAAGACTTTTTGGGCGAGGTTCCCAACGCCGGCGAGCAATACGCACTGCTGCTCGAAAGCGATGTGCCGATCGTCGTGCAATACGGCCGTTTAGACGTGCGCCAAACCAATATGGCGTTCTACACCACCAGCGGCTATTCCGTGTAATCAAATTTTTTGAAATAAAGAAAGGTAGGAATCATTATGTCTCGCATTTGCATCCCGGATTATGAATACAAGGAGCGTGTAAAGCGTTGTGCTGAGCTCGTTGCGAAGAAAGGTTACGATATCTTCCTCGTAAACTCCAACGAAGCCGACTACGCAAACGTTCGCTACTTCAGCAACTTCTGGCCGCTGTTTGAGCGTGCCGGCGTGGCGATCACCCCCACGGGTAAAGCCGCTCTGCTCGTTGGCCCCGAAAGCACCATCTTCTCGGCCGACCGCAGCAAGATCGAAACCATCTACACCATGCTCGCCTACCGTGAGTCGGCCGATCCGGCCTATCCCGAGCTGTCCCCCGTGGAATACGACGAAGTGTTCCGCAACCTGGGCGTGACGGGCAAGCACATCAAGATCGCCATCGGCAGCTTCCTCGATACCAGCTGCGAAATGATGCGTCACCTGAAGGCTGCGTATCCCGAAGCCGAAATCGTGGAAGACAAGGAAATCATGGTGTCGCTGCGCCAGATCAAATCCGAAAACGAACTGGCTTGCATCCGTGAGGGCTTCCGCATCGTTGACCTTGCTACGCAAGAAGTTATCAAAAATCTGCGCCCCGGCGTGACCGAACTCGCAATGGTCGGTATCGCTCAACGCGTGATCTACGAAAACGGCGCCGAATACGAAGGCCTGCCGATGTACGTCTTCAGTGAAGCGTCCACCCGTCACGCTATCTCCCGTCCGAGCTACCGCACGCTGGGCAAGGGTGATATCATCCAGCTCAACCTCTCCGCGAAGATCGACGGCTACTCCCCCTCCATCGGCCTGCCCGTTTGCCTCGGCAAGCTCACCGATGAGAAACGCCGCTATGTGGAATTCTGCTTGCAGGCCCACAACTGGACGGTGGATCAAATCAAAGCCGGCGTGATGGCCTCCGATATCGCTAAGGGCTTCTACAAGCTGTACTGCGACAACGGCTATAAAGATGCCTACGTATACGGCCCCTGCCACGGCACCGGTATGATCGAAGTGGAAGCTCCTTGGATGGAAACCACCTCCGATTACATCCTGCAGCCCAACATGACCTTCCAGGTGGATACCTTCATCTCCGGCCCGACCTTCGGTCTGCGTTGGGAAAAGGGTATCGTCGTTACCGAGAACGGCTGTGAATCCACCGGTGGCAACATCGGCAAAATCTACGAACTGGATGTGTAATTCCTATGGATGCTTGTTTTCTCCCCAAGGGAAAGAAGAGTGCTACGTACCCGCATTTCCCTGATCCGTCCTTCGCCGTTATTTGGCGAAACTGGGGTTTGGTTTCGGTAGCCCGCATTGCGGCGGCACTGGATTCCGATGAGAAAACGGTCTGCAAATGGGCAGAACGGATGGGGCTTGCGCCCCATCCGTCTGTTTCTTCTTTGTGGGAACAGCGCGGTTTTCTCACCGTTATTCGCAACAACTGGAATCTGTGCGACTACGATCAAATCCTCGCTCTCACCGGTATGACCGAGGAGCAGCTGGAATTCACCCTGCGTGAAGACGATTTTATGTGGGACAAGATGGGTGCCTTAAAGCCTGTGGTAGCTCGCCCCGCTCTGAAAGCGGAATACGACGAAGCCACCGTGGCGCGTTTGGATGAGATCGCCGCTTTGGTAAAGCGTATCAACGCTCCTGCCGATAACGCGTTTGATTTTATTGCGCCGTATAAGCAGACCTACACGGGCGATATCGTGTTTCCTCAGCAAGATAATTTGCGTTTGGTGTATTCTTATTTCGCTTTGTATGCCGATACGTTGGCAGACGATGCTATAGAATCCTATCCCGACACCCTGCTGGCCGAATATGCTAAAAACGGCATTAACGCCATTTGGCTGCAAGCCCTGCTTCGCCAGCTGGCTCCCAACCCGTGGGAGGATCGCGAGGAAGACGCTCGCCTGCGCCCTGCGCGCTTGGCCTCGCTGCGTGCGCTCGTAAACCGTGCCAAGAAATACGGCATCGGCGTGTATCTGTATATCAACGAGCCGCGTCCCGAGCCCGATAGTTTCTTCGAAAAGTTCCCGCATCTGCGCGGTGCGGAGTATCAGGTATTCCGTTGCTTGTGCACGTCGTTGCCCGAGGTTCAACAATATCTGGAAGATTCTATGGAGTATCTGTTCCGCGAAGTGCCGGGCCTTGCCGGTTACTTTGATATCAGCTATTCCGAAAACTTCACCAACTGCGCTTGCCGTGGTTTGGCTCCGCAATCCACTTGCCCGCGTTGCAAGGACGTACCGCCGCAAGACTTGGTGGCCGCTGTGAACAACAGTATGGCTCGCGGCGCCAAAAAGGCCAATCCCAACGTGCGTGCCATTGCTCACTCGTGGGCGTGGGATCCCGATTGGGATGAAGATGCCATTGCCAAGCACGAAGAAGGCCAATACATTCTGGCGGTGAGCGAACGCAACGTTCCCTTTACGCGCGGCGGAATCACCGGTAAGGTGCACGACTATTCTATGTCGGTGCCCGGCCCCGGTAAGAACTCGCAAAAGCGTTGGGAAGTGGCACAAAAATGCGGCTTGAAGGGCGTTGCCAAGGTGCAGATCAACGGTAGCTGGGAAATCAGCTCACAGCCCTACGTGCCGATCTTCGGCCTCATTGGTGAGCACCTTCAAAACGTGAAAAACGTTGGCGTGCGCGATGCGATGCTCACGTGGACGGTAGGCGGCAGCCCGTCGCCCATCACGCAGTTCGCCTGCGAATTTCTCGATAGCGACCAGCCGTTGGAAGAAGCGTTGTACGAGTTCTTCAAAAAAGAATACGGAGCTTCTGCCGACGTAGTGGCCGCTGTGGATAAACAGTTCTGCGCAGCGTTCCGTGAGTATCCGTTCAATATCACGATGATCTACAACGGCCCGCACACCTTCGGCCCGATGGCGCCGTTCTTTGAGAAGCCCTCCGGCTGTGCCTCGACCATGGTTGGCTTCCCCTACGACGATTTAGACGGCTACCGTTCCATCTATCCGCGCGAGATACTGGAACAGCAGTTCCGCATTATGTCGCAGGAATGGAAAAAAGGCGTGGAAATGCTGGAGGCTCACAGCGATACCGGCGAAAAGTACGCCGAGCTGTGCGTAATGGGCAAGGCTGCCTATTGCCATTTTGCTTCTGCCTATAACCATATCCACTTTATCATCAGCCGCGACAACGGCGATAAGGTGGGTATGCAGGAGGCTATCACCGCCGAGCAAGCCGTGGTTGACGAATTGATCGGCCTGCGTGCCAAGGATTCCCGTTTGGGCTTCGAAGCCAGTAACCAGTATTACTATTCGATGCAAGACTTGGTGGAAAAGCAGATCAATCTGGCCTACCTCGCCGAGCGTTTATAAGAGTAACAAAAAATACTGCTTGAACGAAAGTTCAAGCAGTATTTTTTGTTGTTTATTTTTCTGCGTAGTCAATGCCGTTCGGGCGCTGCCACACACGGATCCAGTCGAGCTCCATCGGTGCTGCTTCGGAACCGCCCAAAATAAGCGTTTGAGGCTGCCATTCCATCGTCCAATATTGGTCGGTGCGTGCTTCGCCCACACGCAGGCGAATAGGCGGTTCTACCTCGCCGCCGCCATACGTCATTTCCATCGACTTTTCGCCGTCAAGATACCCTTCCAAACGGCCATCATCCCACAAAAACGTCATCGTATGCCATTCATAATCGTTAAGTCCGTGCAACCCTCTCTTTTTGGTGTTGGTGGTTTTATACACGCACGGCCCTTTATATTCGGCGCGGTGGCAATCGTGAATTGACGTTGTCCAATAACCATCTTCCCAATACTCCATCCAATCGGGCTCCACCCATTGGAGAATCTCATCGGTGATTTTGGCAGGTGGAAACGACCACACGGCAGGCACACCGTCGCGGCCTGCGTTGCATTCCAAAATTTTGGGATTGGGCAGACGCAAACGAAATTCCAGCACACCCTTGCAGAACGACCACCCTACCTTGGTGGTAGGATGAAACGTGCCCAAGCCATAGTTCCACTTGTGATCTACGTTGCACACCGTAAGCACGCTGTTTTCCACCTTATAATCCACCTCGGCTGTAAGCGTGGTGAATCGGTACGGACGCTCTACATACCACTTATAGCCTTTTTTGCCCGTGTTATTCACGTCAATGGTATCGTAACTGTCGAAATCGTCTTCGAATACCAGCATTGTCATTCCGTGTTCCTTGGCAAGCCACGGTACTTCTATCTTTTTGCTCATACGTTTCCTTCTCCTTTCTTCGGCCACCGAATAAACATATTGGTATTATAGCATCCCTTTCGGAAAAATGCAACTGTTTACACAAAAAAAGTGTGCAAAGAGTTCTTTGCACACTTTGATTACTTATTTTTGCCACACACGGATCCAGTCGATTTCGAGAGGGTTGCATTCCGAACCGCCGATGATCAGTGTTTGCGGATCGCGCTCAAGCGGATGGTATTCATCCCCTGCCGACTCGCCGGCGTGCAACCACAAGATCTCCTGATTAAGCTCTTTGGGCGCGTAGGTAACGCGCACGCACAGCTCGCCGTCTAAATAGCTTTCGATCACGCCGTCGTCCCACAGGCAGGTCATCACGTGCCACTCGCAGTCCTCCAAGCCTTTGGGGCCTGCGTGGTTGTAGTTGCTGATCCAATAATCTACGGGGCCGGACGGATCTTCACGCTTGGAATGGTGCACGGTGGTCGTCCAAAAACCGTCGCCCCAATATTCCAGCCAATCGGGTTCTACCCAATCCTTGGTTACGTCGTTAAGCTTATTGGGCGGGAACGACCAAATCGCCGGTTCGCCCTTTTCCCCTGCTTCTTTATCGTTTTTGCGAGGACGCGGAATGCGGAAACGATATTCCAGCACGCCTTTAAAGAACGAATAGCCCACCTGCTTTTTGGGATGCACCGATACCAAACCGAAGTTGTACATCGGATTTTTTGCTTTGAGCGTGATCACGCTGTTTTCTACACTGTAATCATCGGGTTCAAGCGGCGGCGCTTGATATACGCGTTCCACGTACCACTTATACCCTTCTTCACCCGTGTTGTTTACGTCGATGGTGTCTAAGGAATCGAAATCGTCTTCAAAGGTCAACTGAGTCATACCGTGTTCTTTTGCGATCCACGGTGCTTCTACCGTTTTATTCATAGTATCGCCTCCTATATCTTTATTGTAACAAACTCCGTATTGGTTTTCAATAGTTGTCATAAAACAAGACAAAAAGTGACTGCCCCACCGCAAAAAAGAACCCCGCGCAGCTGCGCAGGGTTGCTTCTTGATTATTTTTGCCACACGCGAATCCAATCGATCTCGAGCGGATTGCACCACGAGCCGCCCAAAATGAGGGCTTGCGGCACGGTGTTCAGCAATTTTAACACGTTAGGATCGGCCTCGCCCTTGTTGAGCGACATTGCCGGCACGGGCTCTTGGCCGTCGTAGTAGGTCTGCTTTACGGCAGGCACACCGTCCAACCAGCTTTCAATGACACCGTCATCCCACAAGAAGGTCATCGTATGCCACTCGGCATCCGTAAACGCTACGGGGCCGCGATGGCCGTTCCAGTTAGTAGCCGAATAGCACTCCGGACCGCGCACGTACTCACGCTTGGAGTGATGCAGCGTGGTGGTATAATAACCGTCACCCCAGTATTCCATCCAGTCGGGTTCGATCCATTCGGTGGTTTCGTCGGTGATCTTTTCCGGTGGAAACGACCATACGGCAGGCACACCCTTTTCGCCCGCCTCTTTATTGTTTGCACGGGGACGGGGAATGCGAATACGGAACTCCAACACGCCCTTAAGGAACGAGAAACCAACATTCGTCTTCGGGTTATAGGTCTGCAAGGCGTAGTTCCAAATGGAGTTTTCGCAAGCCAGTGTTAACACGCTACCGTTGATTTGATAATCGGTGGGCTTCATCGCAGGGGCACCGAAGGCACGGCAGGTATACCATTTATAGCCCTCTTTACCGGTGTTCTCCACGTCGATCGTATCCAGCGATTCAAAATCATCTTCGAAAACCAAACGAGTCATACCGTGTTCTTTAGCGATCCACGGTGCCTCAATATTCTTGTTCATTTGTCCATCTCCTTATTCTCTCGCACGTCTTTCAGCGGACGCTGCCACACACGAATCCAATCCAATTCCAGCGGCGCCGTTTCAGAACCACCCAAAATCAGCGTTTGAGGCTGCCATTCCATCGTCCAATACGTATCGGGGCGAGGCTCGCCAATACCCAAGCGAATGGGCGGCTCCACCTTGCCGTTGCCGTAGGAAAGCTCCATGGATTTCTCGCCATCAAGATACGCCTCGATGCGGCCGTCGTCCCACAAGAACGTCATCGTGTGCCATTCGTAATCGTTAAGCCCCACCAAACCGCGGGTGTTGGTGGTTCCGCGATACGAAAGTGGGCCTTTGCGTTCGTCCCAGCGGCAATCGTGAACACACGTTGTCCAATAACCGTCTTCCCAATATTCCAACCAATCGGGTTCCACCCATTGCAGGGCTTCGTCGGTCACCTTCGAAGGTGGGAACGACCACACGGCAGGAATGCCGTCGCGCTTGTTGTTGCACTCTAAAATTTTGGGATTCGGCAAACGCAGGCGGAATTCCAGCACGCCTTTGCAAAACGACCAACCCACCTTTTTGCTGGGGTGAAACGTGCCCAAACCGTAGTTCCATTTGTGGTCCACGTTACACACGGTGAGTATGCTGTTTTCCACCTTATAATCCACCTCGGC
>JAZQTE010000074.1:0-1666 GCA_045630505.1 Acutalibacteraceae bacterium
CAGGCACGTTTGAGGTGCGTGTGTCTTTGACGTGAGGGTTCAAGTCCCTTTCCTCGCACCAAAAAGAACCGCAATCCTTGGATTGCGGTTCTTTTCATTAACTACCAAAGAGGTGCGGCGTATGGACGATAAGGTGTGGCAAGCCTACGAGGCAAAGTTCGTTGAACTGCGAAAAAAGTATCGCCTTAAATATCTGCGCACGTGGCTGACGTGGATCGTCTATTACGCCTCCACCTCCACCGCTGCGTGGCTGCTGTTTTTCGAACGCAACGTGAACGTACTTATTTATTTCTTCATCGTGAACACGCTTTTCCCGTTATTTCTCACGATGCGCCATATCGGCAAGCTCCGCACCGCCAAGGAAAAAGAGCGTCGCGCCCTGGTTGAAAATGCCCCCATGGGAAATTTCCAATTGCATTAATCACCGTCTTAAAGAATCTGTCCTCGTGCTCCGCGCTAAATCCGTGTGATACAATAAATTAAACCCAAATCCCGAGGTGAGTAAGGTGAATTCGAATAACGAAACACTGTTTTGGAAAAAGAAAGAGTTTATCTCCTTCGTGTTGAGTATTTTGGTTTTTTTCGTCCACTCTTATTTTGCGCAAGAATACACAAGTGGCAACGCGCTTTCCTTCCTCAACCACAAGGTTTCTTTCTTCTTTTCGCGGTCCATCACCCAATTTGCCGTTCCTATGTTTTTTATGCTGTCGGGGCTTGCCTTTTTTAAAGGCTACTCCCCTGCAAAATATGCAGCCAAAATCAAATCCCGCGTTTTCACGCTGGTGATCCCTTACGTACTGTGGAACACCATATGGCTTTTATGGGAGCTTCTTTGCTCCTATTCCTTCCTCGCCAACTTCTCTGCCGCAAGTGAGCCTTATCCGCTCACCGTACCGAGCATTCTGAAAGGCATTTTCTTCCACGGCTGCAACACGCCGTTTTGGTTTATGTTCAATCTCATCGTCTTTTCTTTTGCAGCCCCTCTCGTGTTTTTGCTTATCAAAAACAAATACGTAGCCCTTGGCTCAATTGCTGCGTTCTCCGTTCTGTCGCTGTTCGGCATCCACCTGCCTATAAGCGTCTTTTATTATCCCAATTCTCTCGTTTTCTTCTTGATCGGTGCCACGGTCGGCTACCACTATTTCGATTGGGCTTGCCAAAGATCCTCCAAGAAAGCACAGCTTGCCTCGCTCATTTTTCTGTTAACGTATGTCCTTGTTAAAACCGTCGTTCCGCAGGCCTTGCACGTCCGCAATTACCTCATTGAGATCGTGATATTCACGCTGTGCGCCTTCGCACTGTGGTGCATCACGGACGGCTTCATCGAAAAGCTGAAGCCCCGTGCCATCTACCGCCGCTCCTTCGCCATCTACGCCATGCACCTCAACATAGCGCTCATCGTGCTGAAATTGCTTTCTATCGCCTTGCCGCAAAATGAATGGCTGGCAATCCCCAAATTCGTGATCATGGTGCCCGTCACCTTGCTCATCATCAACGGCGTGTGTGCGTTCCTCGAGCGCTTCCTTCCGCAGCTCTACGCCCTGCTCTTCGGTGGCCGCCTCAAAAAATCCCAATAATCAAACAGCTTCAAAAGGCCGTGCATTCTGCCAAAGCAGAACGCACGGCCTTTCTTTCTCCGGCTTCATAGCACGGTATGTATTCAAAA
>JAZQTE010000075.1:0-3666 GCA_045630505.1 Acutalibacteraceae bacterium
AAAATAGACGTTCTGCTTCTCGAAAGCGCTGTTACGCACGTAGGTAGCAAACAAATGCTCAACGGTATGCATTCCTGCCACCTCCAAAAACGGAGGCATATTCGGGCGCACGAAGCGCAAATCGTAGGTGATAACGTCACCGTCCACCCGTGAAGTATACAACCCCGGCATCAGCGTATCGTGATTGATACAAAAGCTTTGAATTGTTTTCATAAAGCATCCTCCAAACCGTGAGCGTGCAAACACGCTTTCATATCTTCGGGCAGCGTGCTCACAAAAGAAAGCTTCTCCCCCGTGAGTGGCTGCGTAAACGTCATTTCGGCACAATGCAAGGCGTGCCGCGGCATCACTGTTTCATCGGTGCCATACATCGTATCACCGGCCAGCGGAAAGCCCAGCCATGCCATATGCACGCGTATTTGATGCGTGCGTCCCGTTTCCAGCCGCAAGCGCACCACGGTGATCTCGCCGTTGGTGGCAAGAGCTTCGTAATGGGTGATACTCTCCTTGCCGCCCTCACCCACCTCACGGGTAATGCAGCAGCCCTCCTTCACACGGATCGGCTCGTTGATCGTGCCGTTGCCGTGCAATTCACCCAGCACAATAGCCACGTACGTTTTCTCCGCCTTTTGCGCCAAAGCATACGCCACGTGCGGATTTTTTGCGGCAAGGAGCAGACCGCTCGTGTTGCGATCCAACCGATTCACGGGGCGAAACGAAAGCGCCATACCGCGTTTGGCGTAATACCCCACCACGGCGTTAGCCAGCGTGGGCTCAGGCTTGCCTGCCGAGGGATGCACCGCAAGATACGGCGGCTTATCCACCACCAGCACCGCTTCGTCCTCGTACACCACGTTCAGCGGTATATCCGCACCGTCGATACGCACGGCATCTTCGGGGAAACACAAGCGCAACACTTCGCCTGCGTTCACTCGGTCGATACTGCGGCGAAGCTCGCCGTTTACGGTGATTCCCCCTTCGTTGTGCTTCAGCCGCACGACCGTGCGATACGAAAAGCCGCACGCTTGACGCAAAAAAGTTTGCACCGAAGCGCCGTCATATTCAGTTGGTATTGTAAAATACAGCGTTTCCATATCAGCCATTATAAGCACATTCTGCGAAAATTGCAAGTTCCCCTTGTTTTTTTAGAAAAATCTGTTAAAATATATAGGATACTACAAAGGAGGGTTCCGTATTTATGGAAAACAAAAAGTTTTATCTTACCACCGCCATTGCTTACACCTCGCGCAAGCCTCACATCGGCAACGCATACGATATCGTTCTTGCCGATATGATCGCTCGGTATAAGCGAATGCAGGGGTATGACGTGCATTTCCTCACGGGGTCCGACGAACACGGCCAAAAGATTCAGCAATACGCCGAAGAGCAAGGCATCTCCCCCAAGGAATACGTGGATGCCATTTCGCAGCAGATCAAAGATGTATGGAACAAGCTCAACACGTCTTACGACCGCTTCATTCGCACCACCGATGAAGACCACGAGTCTTCGGTGCAGGCAATCTTTAAGAAGTTGTACGAGCAAGGCGATATTTATAAAGGTAAGTACGAAGGCAAATACTGCGTACCGTGCGAATCCTTTTTCACCCCCTCGCAGTTAAAAGACGGCAAATGCCCCGACTGCGGCCGCGACGTGATCGACGCCAGCGAAGAAGCGTATTTCCTGCGCCTTTCCAAATATCAAGACCGTTTGCTGCAATACTACGAGGAGCACCCTGATTTCATTCAGCCCGAGTCACGCCGCAACGAAATGATCAACAATTTCTTAAAACCCGGTCTGTCGGATCTGTGCGTATCCCGCTCCACCTTTACGTGGGGCATTCCCGTGGATTTCGATCCCAAGCACGTCACCTACGTGTGGTTGGATGCGCTGTCCAACTATATCACGGGTATCGGCTATCATCCCGACCAAAGCAGCGAGCTGTTCGATAAGAACTGGCCCGCCGACCTGCACGTGATCGGTAAAGATATCGTGCGTTTCCACACCATCTACTGGCCGATCATCCTGATGGCGCTGGGCCTGCCCCTGCCAAAGAAAGTGCTGGGGCATCCGTGGCTGCTTTCGGGCGAGGATAAAATGAGTAAATCACGCGGCAACGTGCTGTATGCCGACGAACTGGCCGATCGCTTCGGTACCGATGCCGTGCGCTACTATCTGCTGTCGCAGATCCCCTTCGCACAAGACGGTACCATCACGCTGGAAAGCTTCTTGAACCTCTACAACGCCGACCTTGCCAACACGCTGGGCAACTTGGTGAATCGCAGCATTGCGATGACGAACAAGTATTTCGGCGGCACGGTTCGCAAAAACGGCGTTGTCGCCTCCGAGGCAGATGCCGAGCTTATTGCCACTGCCGAAAAGGCGTTGGCCGCATACGCCGAAAAGATGGACCAATACCACAACGCCGAAGCGCTGGCAGCCGTGATGAATCTCGCCAAGCGTTGCAATAAGTATATCGATGAAACCACCCCGTGGGCGCTTGCCAAGGACGAAAATGCCAAAGCGCAGCTGGAAACGGTGCTGTACAACCTGCTGGAAAGCATCCGTTTGCTGACGGTGTGCCTGTATCCTTCCCTGCCCGAAACGGGCGATCGTATTGCTGCACAAATGCAGCTGCCTGCCGAAGCACTCACGCTGTCCACCTTGTCCTTCGGTGCCGTAGAAGCCTACGCCGTAGGCACGGCCGAACCTCTTTTTGCTCGCGTTGACGTGGAAAAGGTGCTGGCGGAGGAAGCCGAAAAAGCTGCCGCCGCCAAGGAAGAAGAGGAAGCCGAAAACGTCGCGTTCCTTTCCGAAATCACCATCGACGAATTCGCTAAAGTGGACCTGCGCGTGGCCCGCGTAGTTGATTGCGAGCCCATTAAGAAGGCTAAGAAGCTGCTCAAGCTCACGCTGGACGATGGCAGCGGCACGCCCCGCACCGTCGCCTCAGGTATTGCTTTGTGGTATAAACCCGAAGAACTGAAGGGCCGCTCGGTCGTAGTGGTTGCCAACTTAAAACCCGTCACGCTGTGCGGCGTAGAAAGCTGCGGTATGATCTTAGCCGCCGACGACGGTGACGCCGCTCGCGTTCTGTTTGTAGACGGCTTGAATCCCGGCAGCTGCATTCATTGATCTATTTGCGCGGGGGCCGAGCACATCGGCCCCCGCTTATCTTTTTAGTTAGGTGATCGTATGTCTATTTTTGATTCACACGCACATTATCTCGATTCCCGTTTTGATGAAGACCGTGACGAGCTGCTCACAGCTTTGTTTGGAAACGGCGTATGCGGCATCGTGGAAGGCGGCACCGACGTGCACGCTTCGGCCGAAGCCGTGGCGCTTGCACAGCGTTATCCGCAGTTTTATGCCACGGTAGGCATTCATCCGCAGGAAGCCGCCGAAACCACCCTCGAGGATATCGCTAAGCTGCGAGAGCTTGCAGCAAACCGTAAAACCGTGGGTATCGGTGAGATCGGATTGGATTATTATTGGGAAGAGCGTTGCCCCCGTCTTGTGCAACAGCAATGGTTCCGTGCACAGCTGGAGCTCGCCAATGAATTGTCGATGCCCGTGGTCATTCACGACCGCGAAGCCCACGAGGATACGCTGCATATATTAAAGGAATATCATCCCGAGGGCATACTGCACTGCTTTTCGGGCAGCGT
>JAZQTE010000076.1:0-1755 GCA_045630505.1 Acutalibacteraceae bacterium
CAGGAGCCTTCGTTGAGATCTTTTCCGCATTGCGGACAAAGCCCCAAGCACTCCTCGCTGCACAGCACCTTCGACGGCTGATCCAGAATGAGATCCTCTTCCACCAAATCATCCAGCGGAAGCCGGTAATTCTCAAGCAGAACAAAGCTGTCGTTGTCCTCGTGATTGAGGGAAACCACAAGAATATGCTCCATTTGCAGCTGCTGTTTACGGTCGATGGCACGCAAGCATCGATCACAATTACCGACGAATCGGTAATCCACCGTTGCCCGCAGGGTGACCACACCGGCCGATAACTTGATTTCCCCTTGCACCGTTACGTCTTGAAACGGTGTAGCACCGTTCCATTCCACCTCGGAAAGATCCAAGGAACCGTCAATGGGTAAGCAGTCTTTTTCACCTAAAAATAGGGACTTGAGTTGCAGAAGCATATTTCACCTCAATAGTCACGCACAATATTATATAGGGACAAACACTTTTTGTCAACTGTTTTTTTGAGAAAACACAACCTTTTTGCAAAATGCTTGTCCTCACTCGCAGAAACAGACGGAGCGCCGTTTCCGGCGCCCCGCAATTTGTTACAGAGCGTTTAGATTTCTTTCGCCAGCTGCGCGATCTCGGCAGGAATTTCCGCAGGATCGGCCGACACGGACAGCACCACGTTGGTGTTGGCCATATCGCTGAGCTTCTTCAGCTTCTCCACAAAGCCGAGCAGACCTTCGATACCGCCGCCGATCTTCAGCGTGGAATCTACAAAGATATCGGTAATATCGTAGTTGCCCGCGCACATACCGGCAATGTAGCCGTAGAATGCATCGAAACCGGCAACCGCGTATTCGTCGGCCGCCACCAAGCGAACCTTGTGGCTCAAATTATAGGTGAGGGTGGTATCCTTTTCGATGAAAACAACGTTACCCTTGCTCGCTGCAACCGCTTCGTTGCACAGATCCAACAGCTTCTTTGTTTTACCGGAACCCTTTTTACCCAGAATCAACGTAATCATTTTCATTCCTCCAGTCTATATATTCACCGCCTTACGGCGGCAACTGCCAACTTACCGTCCAAGACGCTTTTCCAGCGCCGCTTTTTGCTCCTCGTAGCCGGGCTTACCCAGCAGAGCAAACATATTCTTTTTGTACGCCTCTACACCGGGTTGGTCGAACGGATTAACCCCCAGCATATACCCCGAGATCGCACACGCTTTTTCGAAGAAATAGAGCAGATAGCCCAGTTCCTTTTCGCACACCGACGGCACGTGAAGCACCATATTCGGCGTGCCTCCGTCGGTATGGGCAAGCACCGTGCCTTCATAGGCCTTACGGTTGATCTCCTCCATCGTAACACCCGTGAGGAAATTCAGCCCATCCACGTTTTCGGGATCCTCGCGAATCACCATTTCCACGGGCGAAGAATCGATCAGCACCACCGTTTCGGTGAGGATGTTAGAGCCGTCTTGCACGAATTGGCCGAGCGAGTGCAGGTCGGTCGAGAAAATCACCGAGGCAGGAAACAAGCCCTTGCCGTCTTTGCCTTCGCATTCGCCGTACAGCTGCTTCCACCATTCCCCCATCATCACAAACCGCGGCTCGTATCTCACCATCAATTCCACCCAACTCCCCTTGCGCAGCAACACGTTACGCAGCGCAGCATAGCGATAGCAATCGTTTTTCGTAATATCCGCATCCACGTATGTATGGCTTGCGGAAGCGGCACCTGCCATCAGCTGATCGATATCAATTCCCGCAACGGCAATCG
>JAZQTE010000077.1:0-2966 GCA_045630505.1 Acutalibacteraceae bacterium
TCGATCTCATCGATAAAGATGATGCAGGGGCTGTTTTTCTTGGCCTGCTCGAACAGATCACGCACGCGGGAAGCACCTACGCCGACGTACATTTCCACAAAATCGGGACCCGAAATCGAGAAGAACTGCACCCCTGCTTCGCCTGCAACGGCACGTGCAAGCAGCGTTTTACCCGTACCGGGAGGGCCTACGAGCAGCACACCCTTGGGAACGCGGGCACCAAGCTCCTTAAAGCGTTTGGGCGAACGCAAGAATTCCACGATCTCTTGTAATTCTTCTTTTTCTTCGTCGGCGCCGGCAACGTCGTCGAACGTAGTGCGGCGGTTTTCATCGCTCGCTTGCTTGACGTGTGCTTTGCCGAAGCCCATCATTTTTCCGCCACCGTCAATATTATTGATGGAACGGCGCATAAATGAATACATCACGATCAAGCTGATAATAATGAGCAGCGACGGCAGCAAGCTGCCCACCCACGAGCTGACGCGAGAGGCCTGCGTGATATTGTACGGGACTAAAACCTTGCCCGTTTCTCTATCTTTAATAAACGGTTCGATATCGTCCAAGAACAGTCCGACGTTGGGAAGCGTGTATTCGATAACGTCCTTTTCGTCTATCTTCTTATCACCGTTTACGTCTACGCGAAATTCGGGTTTCAGCGTAATCTTCAAGCGACCGCCCAAGCTCATATCGAAGCGTTCTACCTTGTTTTCACTGAAATAGCCGATATAATCGGTATAGATCTTATTCTCGGTCTTTTGGTTATTGCCTGCCAAGAACATCCAAAAGATGATCACAACCAGCACCGCAATACCAACGACCAAGCCGATATTGCGTAGGGTTTTCCCCCAATCGTTGTTATGTGACTCCATAATTCGTTATTCTCCTTTTGTCTCGTATATCTCACGCTTGAGAACGCCGACATACGGAAGATTACGATATTTTTCGTCGTAATCCAAACCGTATCCCACAATAAATTCATCAGGGACCGAAGCGCCAACGTAATCGGCGCGAATATCTACGCGGCGGCGCTCGGGCTTATCCAAAAACGTGCACAAGCGAACGCTGGCAGGATTGCGTGCCGCCATTGTCTTCAACAAATACGACAGCGTGAAGCCCGAATCCAAAATATCCTCCACAACCAGCAAATCCTTGCCTTCCAGCGTGGTACCCAGATCCTTTAAAATACGCACCTCACCCGAGGTAGCCGTGCCGCTGCCGTAGCTGGACACCGAAAGAAAATCGATGGTGCACGGAATGGTGATGGCACGCATCAAATCCGCCATAAAAGGCAACGAGCCTTTCAGCACGCTCACCATAAACAAGTTTTTCCCCTTATAATCTTCGCTGATTTGCTTCCCCATATTCTGCACAATTTCGGCAATTTGTTCTTCGGTAAACAATACCTTGGCAATATCATCATGCATCGTACTCACGGTTATACATCCTCCTCAATTTTTAAGATCAACGCCGTTTTTGTTTCGGGTGTGATACGCACGCGTTCGTCACAACCGAAGGACGGCACCAAAATGACTCCGTTATCGTCGCACAGCACGGGTAACGCTTCTCGCTGTGCATCGGTAAGCGACGCTTCGTTACATAACTGTTTAAGTGTTTTTCCGCAACGGCGCCCTGCAGGATGGTAACGATCGCCCGAAAGACGACCGCGCAAAACCAAACTACCGCATATCTTATCATAATCCAACGCATTTGCAAATAGCTTTTTGGAAATGTTTTGGAATTGTTCACAATTTTCACACGATAGACACAATAGCGTCCACGTTTTACCGCCGATATCGTACCGTTCCCCCACCGCCGCAGGAGAGAAATAAAAGCCCTCCGACGCCGTTACGGGTTCGATACTCACTTTATCGGAAAATACGGAAAGCTGACGGTTGGCAGGAAGGGATAATCTTCCGCCGTTTTTCAGCGTTTCCGCCGCTTGACGGATGTGATAGTCACTTCCCCGTTGGCGGCCTTGTTCACCCACCAAACGACGTAGGACTTCGGACAGCACGGCCGGTTCTAACGAAAGTAACGCTTTTTTAGAAAACGTACCGTCGCCGTTTTGAGCACACTGCAAGGCATCCTCTGCGCGCGATGCCAGATAAGCTTCCCATTCTTTAGCGCTTGCCACCAAGCGGGCAATTGCTTCTTCTGCTTGCGGATTGATTTCCTTAAGCTGCGGAAGCACACACCGACGGATACGGTTTCGAGCATACGCCGTATCGGCATTGGTACTGTCGGTTACGTATGACAAACGGTTTTCTTCACAGTAGGCTTCCACCTCGGCACGGGTGCAATCAATAAGAGGACGAATCACGTTACCTCGCACCGACGGAATACCCGTCAGCCCGTGCAAGCCCGTGCCGCGACACAAATGCAGCAACACGGTTTCGGCGTTGTCGCTGGCGGTGTGTGCGGTGGCTACCACGCCATCGCACTGTGAAAAGCAAGCATAGCGCACCTCGCGCCCTGCTTCTTCCACGCCGAGATGCCGTGCCTTGGCAATCGCAGCCACGTTGTGAGAACATACCGTAAGAGGTACGTTCCATTCGGCGCAAAGCGCTTTTACAAAGGCTTCGTCGCGCAAGGCTTCTTCCCCACGCAGGCCATGATTGATATGCACCGCCGACACGGAGATTTCCAGCTCCGCTTGCAGCTGCAGCAGCACATGAAGCAGCGCCACCGAATCAGCACCGCCGGAAAGTCCCACCGTAACGGGCGTATGTGGAGATACCATATCGTCCCGCCGAATCGCGGTGAGTACCTTCTCTCGCAGTGTCATACGTTATCAGCCTCCGTTTTGATGCACTTCCAGCGAAGTAAACTGTGTAAACTCGCCTTGGAACACCATCTCCACCGTACCGCAATCGCCGTGACGGTTTTTGGCAACGATGATTTCGGATTTCCCCACTTCCTTTTTGGCGGGATCTTCCTTTTCCTTGTCCTTGCTATCGTAATAATCG
>JAZQTE010000078.1:0-1529 GCA_045630505.1 Acutalibacteraceae bacterium
ATCATAAACTTGGTGCGGCCGTAGGGGTTGGTGACGGCGCCGACTTCCATTGTTTCGTCCAGCGGCGAGGGATTACTCATACCGTACACGGTGGCTGACGAGCTGAATACCATACGCTTGCAGCCGAACTCGCGCATTACGGAGCAAAGCACCAGCGTGCCGTTGACGTTGTTATCGAAATATTCCAGCGGTTTTTGCACCGATTCACCCACGGCCTTTAAACCGGCAAAGTGAATGACGATATCGATTTGGTGCTTGCGGAAAATGCGGCGCAGACCTTCGGCATCGCGAATATCGCATTTGTAGAACGGGAAATCCTTACCGGATAATTCCTTAACGCGGTTTAACGCTTCTATATCGGAATTGTAGAAATTATCCAGCACCACGATATCGTGGTTACCTGCTAACAGCTCGATGCACGTGTGGCTGCCGATATATCCGCAACCGCCCGTAATAAGGATTGACATAATGGCTTCCTCCTTGGTATACTGATATTACACTATTATTATACTCGCAGTCTTCTGTTTTTTCAATGCACAGTTTGTGCAAATTTTTTGTGGAAACGGTTGGCGAATAGTGCAAAATCAAAGCCAAAACACCTATTGCGAGTGTGGGCGTTTAGGCGTATGATACTATGGTAAGAACATAAAAAAGGAGAATGTGTATGAAACCGACATTGGTAATTATGGCCGCCGGTATGGGCAGCCGTTTTGGTGGCTTGAAGCAGCTCACTCCCGTGGGCCCGAACGGCCAAATGATTATTGACTACTCGATCTACGATGCGATGCAAGCGGGCTTTGGCAAGATCGTTTTCGTTATCAAGCACGAGATCGAAAAGGATTTCAAAGAACTCATCGGCGACCGCGTAGCGAAGAAGATTCAGGTGGAATACGTATACCAAGAGTTGGATAAGCTGCCCGAGGGCTACACCGTTCCCGAAGGCCGCAAGAAGCCGTGGGGCACGGCGCACGCCATCTTGTTGTGCCGCGACGTGGTAAAGGAACCGTTTATGGTTATCAATGCCGACGACTATTACGGCAAGGATGCGTTCCGCTTGCTGGCGGAATTTTTGGCGAATCCTCCCAAGGGCGAAAAGCTGCAGTTTGCGATGGCGGGCTATATTCTTAAGAACACCCTCACGGAACACGGCTCCGTGGCACGTGGCGTTTGCCGTGTGAGCGAAGACAACAAGCTGCTCGGCCTCGACGAGCGCACCTGCATTGAATACGTAGACGGCAAGCCGATGTTCACCGAGGATGGCGGCGCTACTTACGAACCGCTGTCGGAGGATTGCACCGTTTCGATGAACGCGTGGGCCTTCCCCCGCGATATCTTGGATCTGCTGCAAGAGCGCTTTAACACCTTCCTTGCCACTACGGCGAAGGAAAATCCGCTCAAGTCCGAATGCTATCTGCCCATCGTGGTAGACGAGCTGCTGCACGACGGCATTGCCGAAACCACCGTGCTGCGCACCACCGACCGTTGGTATGGTATGACCTACGCTGCCGATAAGTCGGAGGCCAAGCGGT
>JAZQTE010000079.1:0-2276 GCA_045630505.1 Acutalibacteraceae bacterium
AAGTCATCATAAGAGATGTTATCGAGCAAAGATACTTCAATTTCTCCACCAAATCTGTTCTTTTCGTTTTCAAAAAATTCAATAGCTGCTTTCTCAGCGTTAGCAAAAGAAAGCGCATATTGTATCAATTCTTCTTTAGATGAAGTATCGCGATGTTGCGTTGCAAAGCGCAAAAGATAAGTGTAGTAATCGTCCGGAAAATAATGTACTACAATCTCATCTTCGAACTGCTTATTTCTTATGTGAATGGTTTCAATATCGTTTTCGATACGTATATCTGTTTCGTGTTGCGAAAACAAATCTTTCATAAACAAGAAATGCATACTACAACCTCCTTTTATTTCATTATACCACAAAAAGAAAATAACCGCAACCTTGTATCAAGATTGCGGTTATTCTTTGGCGGAGAGTTAGGGATTCGAACCCTAGGTACTTTCGTACACAGCATTTCGAGTGCTGCACCTTCGACCACTCGGACAACTCTCCACGCAGCAGGTTCTATTATAGTGGATTCATTGGCATTTGTCAATGAATTTTTTGTTAATATTTTGTAAGATGTCCTTGCGTGCGTAAAGCGGGGAAGCCCCATTGACGTAATACCTCGTAAACACCTACTGCTACCGTGTTGGAAAGGTTGAGTGAACGGGCGGCATCGTCGTCCAGCATCGGCAGTCTCACGCAGTTTTCGGGATACTCGTGAAGCAGCTCTTCGGGCAGCCCTTTGGTTTCCTTGCCAAACACCAAATACGCACCGTCGGGATAGTCTACATCGGAATAAATGTGCGTGCCTTTGGTAGTGAAATAGAAAAACGGGCCCGCGTTCTTTTCGAAAAACTCGGCCAAATTTTCGTAATACGTAATATCCAGTAAATGCCAGTAATCCAAACCCGCACGCTTTAATTTACGGTCGTCGATCGTGAACCCCATTGGCTTTACAATGTGAAGACGGCTGCCCGTGGCAGCGCAGGTGCGGCTGATGTTTCCCGTGTTTTGAGGGATCTCGGGCTCCACTAAAACAATATTGAGCTGCGGCATAGTGCTCACTCCTTTGCATACACTATTTTAGCATATCGTTTTACAAAAAGCAAATAGAGTTTCGTTACAATCTTAAAAAGCTTTGTTTTTGTGCATAAAGTATAAAACAAAAGAGGCAAATCGGATTTGCTGTGGAAGTTATTGGTTATAGTGAATAAGTATTGCTTTTATTTGACGTGTAGTATATACTATACCATATACGAAAGGAGAGAACGGTATGGCAGCTTCTGCAAAGCGCACACAAGCCGATGTCCTAAAAAAAGAATTGAAGGATAAATTGCTCACGGCGTTTTCGGTTACGCCCGAACAAGCGAGCGATGAACACTTTTACGAGGCATTGGCTTTGGTTCTTCGCGACCGTATGCGCGCCTCTCGCATTCAATACATTTCCAAAACGCATAAGCAAAAAGCCAAGCAGGTGTACTACCTGTGCATGGAATTTTTGATGGGGCGTTCTCTCAAGAACACCTTGTTTAATTTAAATCTTACCGATGCGGCGCGCGAGGTGCTGGCCGGATATAAAGTAAAGCTGGATTCGCTGTATGAGCTGGAACCCGATGCCGGCTTGGGAAACGGCGGCCTCGGCCGTTTGGCGGCTTGCTTTTTAGATGGCTTGGCCACGGCATCGATTCCCGCTATCGGGTACTCGCTGCTGTATGAATGCGGCATTTTTCGCCAACAGCTTATTGACGGATGGCAAACGGAGCTTCCTGATTTTTGGTTACCCGGTGGCCGCTGCTGGCTCTTGCCGCGCCCCGAGCTTGCCAAAGAGGTCTTGTTCGACGGTAACGTGAATGAGTGGTGGGATGAACACGGCTTTCACCGTGTCCATCACGAAAATGCTACCCGCGTGATCGCACAGCCGTTTGATTTAATGGTGGCAGGTAAAGATGGTAAAGGTATATCCACGCTTCGCTTGTGGAAAGCCACAGCCCCCAGTATGGATATGTCGCTGTTCAATCAAGGCGAATATATGCGCGCCGTGGAACAAAAAGCCATGGCGGAAATCATCACGCAGGTGCTGTATCCTGCTGACGATCACCGCGAAGGCAAATCTTTGCGCTTGTCACAGCAGTATTTCTTGGCGTCCGCTTCGGTGCAGGATATCGTTTACCGCCATTTGGAACAATTCGGTACACTGGATAATCTGCCCGAAATGGCCGCGATTCATATTAACGATACGCATCCTACACTCGCGATTCCCGAGCTTATGCGTTTGATGCTCGATGAAGTCGGAGGGC
>JAZQTE010000080.1:0-6990 GCA_045630505.1 Acutalibacteraceae bacterium
GTGGTTCTCAACTCCGTGGTTGGTATGGTGGGGCTGTTGCCCACGCTGGCGGCTATGGAGGCAGGGCACGATGTAGCACTTGCCAACAAGGAAACGCTGGTGGCGGGCGGCGAGCTGGTGATGCGTAAAGCTCGTGAAAAAGGCGTGTGCTTGCTGCCCGTGGATAGTGAGCATTCAGCAATTTTTCAGTGTCTGCAGGCCACGGCGAAGGGGGCGTGGGCGCCGCCGCAATCGGTAGACGGTATGGGCGTTTCACGCTTGATTCTTACTGCCTCGGGCGGGCCTTTTTTCGGCCGCAGCAAAGCGGAACTGGAAACCGTAACGTTGGCCGATGCTTTAAAGCACCCGAATTGGAGCATGGGGCAAAAAATCACCATTGACTCCGCCACGATGATGAACAAGGGTTTGGAATTGATTGAGGCCAAATGGTTATTTGATCTTCCGCAGGAGAATATAGATATTGTGGTGCATCGCGAAAGCGTGATCCACTCGCTGGTGGAATACAAGGATAATTCGGTGCTTGCACAGCTTGGCGTGCCGGATATGCGCGTACCCATTCAGTATGCACTGACGTGGCCCGAACGTGTGCCGTCGCCCGTGCCGCGGCTGAATTTGGCAGAGTTAGGCAAGCTCACCTTCTTTGAACCGGACGACGAAGCGTTCCCGATGATCGCTCATTGCCGTCGTGCTTTGTCGCTGGGCGGAGCGTATCCTGCTGCAGTGAACGCTGCCAACGAACAAGCAAACGCTGCGTTTCGAGCAGGTAAGCTTGGTTTTTTGCAAATTGCCGAAGCGGTGGAGCGCACGCTGGCACTGTCGTTGCCTGCGGTAACGTGTGTGGACGATATTTTAGCGGTGGACGGTGAATGCCGCCGCCGTGTACAAGATTGGATGAGGTGATCGGTATCCTAACCATGCTAACGCAGGGCGGCCGCATTTTAGCGGCGCTGCTGATTTTTGGGTTGATCGTTACGATTCACGAGCTGGGGCATTTCTTGGCCGCCAAGGCAATGGGCGTGAAGGTGAATGAATTTGCCATTGGGTTTGGCCCTGCCTTGTTGCGGTTTGGAAAAGGCGAAACACGGTATTCGTTGCGAGCATTTCCGCTTGGCGGTTTTTGCGCCATGGAGGGTGAGGACGCAGCGGGTGCCGGTGAGGTAGACGTGCACACGGACGATGCTCCGCACGACGAAAACGATCCGCGTTCTTTTTTGAACAAGCCCGTGTGGCGGCGTATCGTGATTACGGTTGCCGGTGTAACGGCCAATCTTCTGCTTGGTTTTTTGGTGTTGCTCGTATACAACGGCATTTGCATCGCTCCTTCGCAGGACGGTAACGTATATTACACAAGCACGCAGGTCTCGGTGCTTGGCGAAGACACGCCGAGCTATCAAAGCGGCCTGCGGCCCGGTGTCACGCTGTTGTCGATTGACGGTCAGCGTGTGTTTTCGTCTTTGGATATTCAGTTTCTGCTGCAAAGCAGCGACGACGGTATCTTCGAAATGAAGGTGCGGCGCGGCGATAAAACGGTGTTGCTTCCCGAGGTGCGATTTAACCGCACCTATTCGGAGGAAACGGAACGCTATACGCTGCAATACGATTTTTATGTGAGTCCCGTGCCGCAAACCGTATGGTCTACCATTGCGGAATCGGCACGTATGGAGTGCAGCACGGCGGTTACGGTGTGGCGAACCGTTAAAGGAATGTTTACGGGGCAATACGGGCTTAATGAGCTGTCCGGCCCCGTGGGTATGGTGGACGCGATCGGCGACGTGGTAGAGGACGCCGTGCAGCAGGTGCGCTGGCAAGACGGTCTTGCCAACGTGCTGATGCTGATTGCGATGATCACCGTGAACGTGGGCGTGATGAATTTGCTGCCGATTCCTGCATTGGACGGCGGTCGATTGCTGTTTTTAATTATTGAAGGCATCACGAGAAAACGTGTGCCGCCGAAATACGAGGGCTGGGTGCACGCGGCAGGCTTTATTTTGCTGTTGCTGCTCATTGCCGTAGTGACGTTTAACGATATTGTGAAGTTGTTTGTGTGAGAGGTGTAAGATATGCAACGTCGAGTGTGTAAAACCGTAAACGTGGGTGGCGTACCGATTGGCGGTACGGCGCCGATTGCCGTGCAGTCTATGGGGAACGTGCCCTCGCACGACGTGGAAGGTACGGTGCGTCAAGCGCAGGCGTTGCGGGCTGCGGGGTGCGATATTTTGCGCATCGCCGTGCCGAATATGGAAGCGGTACAGTTGGTGCACGCCGTGAAATCGGCTGTGGATATTCCGCTGGTGGCGGATATTCATTTTGATTATAAGCTGGCGCTGGAAAGCGTGGCGGCAGGCGTGGATAAAATTCGCATTAACCCCGGTAACATTGGGGAGGACAGCCGCGTAAAGGCGGTGGCGGCGGCGTGCACTGCACGCGGTGTGCCGATCCGAATTGGTGTGAATTCGGGTTCGCTGGAAAAGGAGATCCTTAAAAAATACGGGCATCCGTGTGCCGAGGCTATGCGCGACAGTGCGCTGTACCACGCGGCGTTGCTGGGAAAATTTGATTTTGACGATATTGTGATCTCGATTAAATCGTCGAATGTGGAAACGATGGTGAAAGCCTACGAGCTCACGGCTGCGGCTTGTGAATATCCGTTGCATCTGGGCGTGACCGAAGCAGGCACCGAGCAGATGGGCGTGATGAAATCGGCCGTGGGCATCGGCGCACTGCTGCTGCGCGGAATCGGTGATACCATTCGCGTATCGCTTACCGCCGATCCCGTGAAGGAGGTAGAGGCAGGCCGTCGCATTTTGGCGGCGCTGGACTTGCTGCCGAACGAACCGACGCTGATTTCTTGTCCCACCTGCGGACGTACCCGTGTGGATCTCATCGGTATGGCGGCCGAAGTGGAAAAGCGTCTTAAAAACGTACACAAGCCGATTCGCGTGGCGGTGATGGGGTGTGTGGTGAACGGCCCCGGTGAAGCGCGCGAAGCGGATATCGGCATTGCCGGCGGCAACGGCAGTGTTGCATTGTTTAAAAAAGGTGAAGTGATCCGTACCGTACCCGAAAAGGATGCGGTGGATGAATTGATGAAAGAAATGGAGTTATTATGAGTCTGCCTAACGTTGAACATTTATTTTTGCCTTATATAGAAAATAAGGAACTGCTGACGAAGATGTCTTCGGCAGTGGTGTTGAATATGCAGGTGAACCGTGCCGAGCGTTTTTTGCGCGTTGGTTTGAAATTAGACCAATTCGTGCCCTTTTCGGAAATGGTGGAAATTGAAAAAGCACTTGCCGAAGGCTTGCAGCTGCGCGGTGCGGAAGTGAAACCGTTGTACCCGATTGAATCGCTCACTGAGGAATGTTTTTCCACGGTGGTGGAATACGTGCGCCGCAAAAGCGTGGCGGTAAACGGCACGTTTAACGATGCCGTGTTTTCTCGCACCGAAAAAGGCTTTAGCGTAAAGCTTCAGCACGGGGCACTGGATATGCTGCAAACTACGCATACCGATACGCTGTTTCAAGATACGCTGAGTGAGCTGTTCGGGAGATTTATTCCCGTTACGTTTGAGGGCGCCTCCAACGTGGATGAAAACGATGAGCAATATCGCCGCGTAATGGAAGAAGCAGAGCGTGAAGCGGCGGCAGCGGCTGAACGCGCCCGTGAAGCCTTGAAGGCACAAATGGAAAAGCGTGAAAAAGGTAACGAGCCCGAGCCCGTGAAGCCCAAGAAGCCCGAAAACAGCAACGTACCGCCTGCTGATGGGCTGCCCATTTACCGCGAAACGGCTGTGCCGTTCTTCGGCACCGTTCCGCGCGAAGCGCCGATGGCACTGAATCGCCTGCAAGAAGGAATGACGGCTACGGTGTGGGGCGAGGTGTTCGGATACGAAACGCGTGCCTTCCGTGAAGGTACCAGTATTCGCCACACGTTCAATATTAGTGACGGCACTAATTCGGTTCAGGTGATTACGTGGACGAATACCAAGCGCGATAAAGCCAAGCTGCAGGCGATGGAATCGTTTAAGAACGGCCTTTGCGTGCTGGTGAGCGGCTTGTATGAGTTTGACACGTTCAGCAAGAGCAACGTGCTCAATCCCAAGTCGATGGCCGTGGTGGCGAAATATAAGAAGATGGATTTAGCCGAACGCAAGCGCGTGGAGCTGCACTTACATACCAAAATGTCGATGATGGATGCTACCACCGATGCGAAGGTGTTGGTGGCTCGCGCAGCCGAGTGGGGGCACCCTGCCATTGCTATTACCGACCACGGTGTGGCGCAGGCTTTTCCCGAAGCGATGGGGGCTGCTGCCGACGCTGCCAAAGCCGGCAAGCCCATAAAAGTGCTGTACGGTATGGAAGGGTATTTTGAAGACGATACGCTTCCGATCGTAGCCGGAGAGGGCGATGGCGGCTTTGACGGCGAATTTATCGTTATTAATATGAAAATGAACGGCGACAATCCTCGCCGTGACCGCATTATCGAGCTGGGTGCCGTGCGTATGCGCGGCGGCGAGGTGGTGGAGGATTTTGATACCTTTGCCAACCCGAATCAGCCGCTGCTTGCCAAGGTGGCAGAAAAGGTGGGTATCAGCGACGATATGCTGCGAGGTGCGCCGAGTGAAAGCGAGGCCGTGTCGAAATTTGCGGAATTTTGCGGCGAGTCGCCCATCCTTGTTTCGGGCGCACCGCTTAAAGAATTCGCCTTCTTGAAGGCGGCACTGCGCCGTGCCGACGTTGACTTCGCCTTTACCACGGTGGATTTGGAACGGCTGGAGGTTATTCGCTGCCCCGGCTTGAAAAACTACAAGGCCGAAACCGTGGCCAAGCACCTGAAGCTGAACGTGGGTAACCGCCGTCTTTGCAGCGGCGAAGCCTCCTTGCTGGCCACCGTATTTAGCACGTTGGTGTCGGATATTGCGCAGGAGCGCGGCGTTACCACCGTGCAAGGACTCAACGCGCTGTGTGTCGACGGCTATGTGCATCAGCCGCGTGCTTATCACCAGATCTTGTTGGTGCGCAATCACGTGGGACTTAAAAATTTGTATAAGCTGATTTCGTTCAGTAACCTGCAAAACTATCACCGACGCCCTCGCGTTTCACGCAGCAAGCTGCAGGAGCATCGCGAAGGCTTGATCGTGGGCAGCGCGTGCGAGGCGGGCGAATTGTTCCACGCCATCGTGGAGGGACGCCCGTGGGACGAGCTGTGCGAGATTGCCAAGTTTTATGATTTCTTGGAAGTGCAGCCGATCGGCAACAATGCGTTTATGCTGCGTCCGTCGTTGAACAAGGACGGGGAGGAGCTGGCCCCTCCGCTGTACGATAACGAGGAGTACCTGCGCGAATGCAACCGCACGGTGATCAAGCTGGGCGAAGAACTGGGTATTCCCGTGTGCGCCACGTGCGACGTTCACTTTATGGATCCCGAGGATGAGGTCTACCGCCGTATTTTGCTGGCCGCCCAAGAGTATCCCGATGCCGATATGCAGCCTCCGCTGTATTTCCGCACCACGGATGAGATGCTGAAGGAGTTTGATTATCTCCCTGCCGAAAAAGCCTACGAGATCGTGGTGGAAAACCCCAATAGGATCGCCGATATGATTGAAAATATTTCGCCGATTCCCAAGGGGAACTATCCGCCGCACATTGAAGGCTCTGATGAAGAACTCACCGAAATCACGTGGAAGCGTGCAAAAGAACTCTATGGCGATCCCGTTCCCGAACTGGTGGCGGCACGCCTTGAAAAGGAACTCAATTCGATTATCAAAAACGGCTTCGCCGTGTTGTATATGATCGCGCAGAAGCTGGTGAAAAACTCGGTTGACAACGGGTATTTGGTCGGTTCGCGTGGTTCGGTCGGTTCGTCGTTGGTGGCGCATATGGCCGGTATCTCCGAGGTAAACCCCTTGGCACCGCACTACGTGTGTCCGCAATGTAAGTATTCCGAATTTATCGAAGACGGTTCGTACGGTTCGGGCTTCGATCTGCCCGAAAAGAAATGCCCGCATTGCCATACGATGATGGATCGCGACGGGCAGGAGATCCCGTTCGAAACGTTTTTGGGCTTTGATGGCGACAAAACGCCCGATATCGACTTGAACTTTGCCAGCGAATATCAAACCCGTGCTCACAAATACACCGAATCGCTGTTCGGCAGCGACCACGTGTTTAAGGCCGGTACGATCAGTACGGTGGCAGATAAAACAGCGTTCGGCTACGCTAAAAAATATGCTGAAACGCATAACCTTTCGCTTTCCAATGCCGAGCTTGCGCGCTTGGCGGAGGGCTGCACGGGCGTGAAGAAAACCACCGGTCAACATCCCGGCGGTATGGTGGTCGTGCCGAACGAATACGTGATCGAGGATTTTTGTCCTGCACAGCATCCTGCGGAAAAGGCGGATTCGGATATCATTACCACGCACTTCGATTTCCATTCCATTCACGATACCATCTTGAAGCTGGATAACTTAGGTCACGTGATCCCTACCACCTATAAGTATTTGGAGGAATACAGCGGTATCAGCGTGATGGACGTACCGATGTCGGATCCCGAGGTGTACAAGCTGTTCACCTCTCCCGAACCGCTCGGTGTTTCGGTGGAGGATATCGACTGCGAAACGGGTACGCTGTCGTTGCCCGAAATGGGCACGCCGTTCGTGCGGCAGATGCTGCTGGATTGCCGCCCCACCACGTTTGCCGACTTGCTGCAGATCTCCGGCTTGTCGCACGGTACCGACGTATGGCTCGGTAACGCACAAGAGCTTATCCGTGCCGGCACCTGCACCATTTCCGAGGTTATCGGTACCCGTGATAACATTATGACGTATCTTATGCACAAAGGACTGCCGCCGAAGATGGCGTTTAAGATCATGGAGGTCGTGCGTAAGGGTAAGGCGACCAAGGATCTCACCGAAGAGCATTTTGCGGCAATGAAGGAGCATAACGTGCCCGACTGGTACGTGGATTCCTGCATGAAGATCAAGTATATGTT
>JAZQTE010000081.1:0-2556 GCA_045630505.1 Acutalibacteraceae bacterium
GGATTGGGTACGGCTTCGGTGTTCTTCATACCCACCAAGATCATAATTTGCGCGGCGTTGCGGCCGTCGATCTCGGCGGTGGGCTTTACGTAATCGTCACCCGAATAGATGGCGTCACGGTGGATATCCAGCACCACGCGAATGGTGGGATATTGCTGCAAATACCGCTGCACCGCCGCTTTGGATTCGCCGTAGGCACCGTTATAGGGATTATCGTGGATCTCGGTGTCGTGCACGGTGGCGATGCCTGCCGCCGTGAGCTGCGCCGCCACTCGCTTGCCCACCGCCACCATATTTTTCGTTGCATCGTTCGTACGGGTGGCATCGCTTTTGGAATACGTGCCGTTATCATAGGCCATAAAGCATTCGGTGGTGTGCGTGTGCGTGATAAGCACCTGCGGTCGGTTTGTCCGTTTTAAAGACAGCTTGGGCGTATGCTTTAGGCTCGCCGCCACGTCCACCGTTTTACCGCTTTTGTTGCGGATCGCCACCCCTTGCACAAACGCGGAGCCTGCGCTCATGGTTTGCGTAAGCACGCGGCCGTCGGCTTTTTTTGGAACCGTGGTGGCGGTGATGGGCGCTTTACTGCCCGTACCGAGGGGGACGGCCACCGTGGGCGCCGCCGTGACGGTGATCGCCGTGGGGCGTGCAAGCTGCTTGTAGATACGCTCTGCTCCTGCCGACGGGGAGCGCAGCCCTGCCGAAATCACGGCCGCCCGTTTACCCACGGTATACCACGTATCGGCAGGCACCAGCGCCGCAGCAGCCGCGGTGCTGCCCACAATAAAAAGCACCGCCAGTACGGCGCATATTCGCTTTCGTTTATCCTTCATCGTTTCTTCACCCGTACAGTATACGCCGTGAAAAGGATAAATATGCTACCGCGCAATAACAGCAAGCTCCAGCGGTGAGTAACGGGGATGCAGTGCGGCGTGTATCGCCATCGCCACGAGCCGCGAGGCGCGGTCGATCACCAGATCGATATCACGCGGCGTAACGAGCATCGGCGGTACGCCCTCGGCCACCGCCGCCATATCCACCACCGTGGGAACGCCGATACCGATGACGGGCACGCCCAGCGTTTCACGGCACAGTGCGCGGCGGTTGTTGCCCACGCCCGAGCCGGGAGCGATACCCGTATCGCACAGCTGCACGGTGCAGCCTAGGCGTGCAAGGCTGCGTGCGGCAAGCGCATCCACCGCAATCACCGCCGACGGCTCAACGGCGCGGCACACGCCTGCCACCAGCTCCTCGGCTTCGATGCCCGTGTTTCCCAGCACCCCCGGTGTAACGACGGCGCAGGGGCGCAGGTCGGTGAGTCCCACACGGTGCGCCAGCTCACGCGGAATATGGCGTGTGGCGAGCAATTGCTCAGCGGTGCGCGGCCCGAGTGCATCGGGCGTGATGGCACGGTTGCCCAAGCCCACCGCCAGCACGGTGCCGCGGCTCGGCAGCAAACGGCGCAGCTCCTCGCCCAAAACACGGGCAGCCTTTTCCAGCGTGGCATCGTCGTCGTGCGGCGGCAGCGTGGCGGTGATATAGTCCCCTGCAGGCTTGCCAAGACGGGCGGCAGCGGTGGCGTCCAGCGTAACGGCGGTGAGCGTTACGCCGCTTTTTTGATATTCACGCCCTGCCAAGTTTGCGGCTTCGGCCAGTTCCACGGCCAAATCGGTTCGGTTTTGCACGCTATTCCCCCTTTTAAAATAGTGTGCCAAAAGATTTTTTTGATATTCCGAAAAAAAGTGTTGCAATTTTAAAACGTTCGTGGTATGATAACCTATGCGTGATTTAAAGAAAAGTATTTTCTCGAGGAGGTGTGACCATGCCCAATATTAAATCCGCCAAAAAGCGCGTCAAAGTGATCGCTGTCAAAACGGCCAAGAACAAGGCGAACCGTTCCTTGCTCAAGACCGATATCAAAAAGGCAAACGCCGCGATCGAAGCCGGCGCTGCCGATAAGGACATCGCTGTAAAGGCCGCTATCAAGAGAATCGATCAGGCCGTTGCGAAGGGACTCCTGCACAAGAACACTGCTGCTCGGAGAAAGTCCGCCCTCGCGAAAAAGGCGAATGGCTAATCGCTTCGTAAGAAGAATGATCGCCCCGATGAACGTCATCGGGGCGATTTTTTTGTTTGTGAGGGGGTGCGGTGGAATGAGTTTGTGCGGGAGGGGATGGAACCCCTCCCCTACGATGCCGGTTGTGGCTTTTGCGGGGCGTCTTGGGAGGTCTCGCTGCGGCTCGGTCCACTCGCGGCTCTGACAGTCCCCCGGTCTGTCATTCACTCCCGCGAGTGCCGCTTCGCTACGCCCCCTACGGTGCTGGGTTGAGATTGTAGGGGCTGGCGCCCACGACAGCCCGTAATAAGTTTGTGCAATTTATGACGGAAGAGGATGGAACCCCTCCCCCTACGAATATAACAGTTAGTTTGTACGAATTATGGCGGGAGCCGAAACGGCTCCCCTACGGTGCTGGTTTGGGGTTGTGAGGATTTTGGACAATCCCTCCGTCACGGCTTCGCCGTGCCACCTCCCTTTACACAAGGGAGGCGGGTGCG
>JAZQTE010000082.1:0-7030 GCA_045630505.1 Acutalibacteraceae bacterium
GATCATATGATGTCGGTCCGCGTGTACCCCACGCTGTCGGTACCCGAAAAGGAATACGTGAAGGATAACGCCTATCAGATCAATCTGCGTGTGGCGAAGGATCGTTTGGCGCCGGCTTATAACGCCGAGCTGGTAACCGAAGCGGGCTTCACCAACCTTACGTTCAGCGAAGATTTCGACTCGCTGGATACCGTGGATATGGCTGCCAGCGGTCGCGAGGGGTACAAATGGTATGTTACTCGTCCGTACGGAGCCTCCACATTAACGCCCAACGATTATTCGGTAAAGGACGGCGTGATGACGCTGCATTCCGAAGTGTCCACCTATAACTACGGCTTGTCCACTGTGGATATTCCTACGTGGAACGGCTACACCTTCCATAAAGGCTACTTGGAATACCGCATTCGTATGCCGCATTACGATGGAAAGCTGTCGGGAGGTCCTGCTATTTGGTCGATGCCCGAAAACAAGCTGCACAACGTGGACGGGCTTGAAATGTGGATCGAAGTGGACTGGATGGAATACTGGGGCATCACGAAGGACCGTCCCGGTGGATATTACACCATCTGTCTGCACGAGCAGTGGGTGGATGAAAACGTTAACGTGACGGACTGGTATCAAAACGGCCAGTGTGGCAAAACGGGCTTTGGTGATGCCGAGTGGCACACGATGGGCTTTTTGTGGGAAGAGAATCATTTGCAGGCCTTCTTCGATGGCAAGCAGGTGATGGATCAAACCTACGGTGAGGGCGAGATCCCGATGCCGTTTATTCAAAACCAGCAGGGCGAATTCCGCGTGGAAGGCGTGCTGTCGTATATGAACGAGCAGATCCTGCCCGTGTTCATCAACGGCTCGAAAGGCAATCCGATGGATATCGATTATCTGCGCATTTGGCAGGTAGCCGATGAAGCGGCAGAGGAGGCGCCGCCTGCCGAGGATATTCCTCAAACGGGTTCGGCTTCGGCGCTGCCTGCACTGTGCACGGCACTCACGATTGCCGCTGCAGGCGTGTGGTTCTCCCTCAAACGCAAATAAATCCTCTGTACGGCATCGCGCGAGCGATGCCGTATTTTTATTTAAAAAGCATTGCTTTTTTTCTTTTGGATTGGTATACTGAAAACGATGATTGGTTCGTGAGAGGAGAAATGAAACGATGAAAGCAAAACAACTCTTTTCCGTATTGGCGGCTTTGTTGTTGATGCTGACGATGCTGTGTTCCCCCGTGGCTGCCGAAGAAACGGTAGCCGCCGTCAGCGCCGACCTTAACCGCGAAGAACTACTGATGTTCCCCGGCGAACGTCAAGAATTAAAATTCCAAGTGCTGCCTGCAGCTGCGGACGTGAGCGGTATCACGTGGTCTTCGGATAACGAAGCTGTGGTGCTGGCGGCCGATACCTACGTAACGGCGGTAGCGGCAGGCACCGCTACCGTAACGGCAACGCTGCCGAACGGTGTGTCTGATACTTGTAAGGTAACGGTAATCGGTGGCCAAGCCTTGTTGGCCGACAACACGTTTAAAGTACCTGCAGCTTGGACGCTGCTGGGTGGCGCTGTATTGGAAGCTGCAGGTGGCTGCGGCGATAGTGCTTGTGCAAAGATCGTGTACGGCGGTTCCGTGTCGCAGGAGATCAAAAATCTGAAGGCGAATACCGCGTATACTTTGATGTTCAGTGTGAAATCGACGGCTGATATTAAGGCCGAGGCCTTGGTAAAGGGCGACGGAGCTGAATTGGTAAAATCCGAAATTTCGGTAGGCAAATCGTTCGGCGTTCGCCGCGTGACCTTCACCACCCCTGCTACGCTGCCTGCTAAAACCGAATTGGTGATTGCTTCACCCACGGGCGAGCAGGATGCCTATTTGGTGGATAACGTGCTTGTAACCGAAAAGCTCTCCGATGCCGACCTTACGGTGGAACTGCTGGATTGGGAAGGCGGCGACGGTCAGGTAAAGCCTGATACAGAGCTTGTCTTTGCTGCTACCGTTAAAAATATCGGTACGGCCGACGTGACGGAGCCCTTTAAAGTGGATATTGCGTTTGGTACGGAAGTGATCGCCACGGTTACGCACGAAGGCGGCGTGAAAGCGGGCGAGAGCGTGACGGTGAAGACCGAACCGTGGAAAGCGGTGGTCGGTGATAAAATGATGTCGGCCCGCGTAAACCCCGATTTGGCGGTTCAAGAAGCTAACCACACCACCAATAACACCTACCAAACCAACCTGCGCGTGGCGGAGGACCGTTACGTTCCTGCCTACGAAGACGTTGCCAACGACGTGGCAGGTGCCGGTATGTTCGACCTCACGTTCAGCGATGACTTTGACGATCTTTCGAGCGTGGATACGTTGTCGAGCGGCTTGGAAGGCTACAAATGGTACGTTACCCGTCAATGGGCACAAGCGGATATGACTCGCGAAGACTATTTCGTGAAGGACGGTGTGTTCACGCTGCAGCATTTGGACAGCCGTTACGCCATCGGTGCCAGCACGGTGGATGCCGATACGCATACGGGGTACTTATATAATAAAGGTTATTTAGAGGTAAAGCTGCGCATTCCCGTGCCGGAGGATATTAAGGGCGCCAACGGAAAGCCTGCTATCTGGTCGTTACCCATCGGTAAATGGTGTGAGATCGCCGGCCAGAATACTCACTGGGTGGAAATGGATTGGCTGGAGTATTACGGCAATGGCCGCTATACCATCACCCTGCACGAGCAGGAAAAAATGCCCGACGGTACTTTGAACTGGTATACCAGCAGCGACAACAGCCGAAAAGGTCTGGATGACAAAGAGTGGCACGTGATGGGCTTCCTGTGGGAGGACAACAGCCTGCGCTGCTATTTGGACGGCAAGCCGCTTCGCGATCAAACGTGGAGCGAAACGGATATTCCGTTGCCGATCCACCAACAGCAATCGGGCGAGTTCCGTGTGGACGGCGTGTTTGATATTTTCGATCAGCAGGATATGCTGCTCTACATTGCAGGCGGCCGTGATATCCCGATGGAGCTCGACTACGTGCGCGTGTGGCAGCTTGGCGGTGACGATCCGAATGCCGCTCCCGAGGAAGAGCCCGAAGAAGAACCTGCCCCCGAGCAAACGCCTGCCACGGGCGTGAGCACCACGGCGGCTTTGGCTGTAGCAGCGTTGGCGGCGGTAGGTGCCGTTGCTGCTCGCAAGAAGAATCATTAATCAAAAAACAGAGTGTTATCGCAAGCGACAACACTCTGTTTTTTTGTAAAACGGTCGTTTTCTTTTTTTTACTTTTTGATGTACATTATTTATTGTTAATGTTTTGAAACTTTGGGGTACTACTTTTTGCATTTTTAGGCATTTTTACATAAAATGCTTGAAATTTGACAAATGCGTATTGTATACTAATGATGGTGTATGCCCTCCAAGGGGGTAGTGCCCCCATTGGGAGGCGTCAGCAAATTCCCAAGGGAGAAAAAGAAAGGGGAAGGTAAGTATGAAAACTTACACACGTCGTGTAGTATCGTGGATCGCAGCTCTTGCACTGCTCATCACCTGCGGTATTACCGGTTTGGTGCTGCCTACAGCAGCAACGACCGAAGGGAATCTCGTTCCCAACGGCGACTTCGAGCAAGGTGCGGTAGCACCTTGGACCGGCACGGGTTCACTGGTAACGGTGGAAGATGGTGTCGGTGTCGGTGGCGGCAAAGGCTTGCAATTTGCAGCCGGCGGTGCAGCCGAAATTTATTGGAAGAGTTTTAAGCCGACTTTGGAGGCAAACTCGCAGTATGAATTAACGTTCATGACCAAAGGTCCCAAGATCCGTGTATCTATCAATGCGGTGACGGACATCACGATGACTACCGAATATTCTAAGCCTTTCGGTAGCGAATGGACGTTGGTGCGTGCTATCGTCAAGACGAAGGCTGCGCCCAAGTTTGATGCAAACTGGGGCTTGTATTTCCGTCGCGACGATACTGCCACCGAGGCGACCTACATTGACAATGTCAAGATGACCAAATGCGGGGATGACTACGACCATATCCTTGGCGGCGATTTCACGGCCATTGGTATGACGCATTGGTCGAACCACATTTCTGCCGGCGCCACGGTCGTGGAAGACGGCGCGAACAACAAGGCGCTCAAGATCCCCGGCTCCACCACGGCTTGGGGTGATAAATGGGTAACCAACCCCATGCCTGTGCTGGGCGAAACCTACACGCTCACGATGAAGGTGAAGGGTGCGCCCATCAACGTGTATCTGTACGGCTACAGTGGCAAGTATGCTACGGGTGACAGTGTCAACATTTGGCACCAAACCGCGCAGTCGGATACGTATAAGACGTATAAGTTTACGTTCACCATCAGTGAAACGATGGATACGGATGACTATTTCATCAATATCACCCGTAAAGAAGACGCTACGCTGACGGGCGAAGCCACGTACATTGACGATATCAGCATGAAGAAGGCGGAAGAGATCGATCCGTCGATTCAGTGGATCGAAGATTACGAGGATGACGATACGGTAAAAGGTATCGCCGGATGGACGGCCAAGGGTACGGTTGTTGCCGATCCCAAGAACGGTTCCAACTCCGTTTTGAAGCTGACGACCGCTGCAGCCACCACCTATAACGGTGCCGGCATTGGCTTGAAGGCGAACAAGGTGTACGCCTTGTCGTTCGATTACATCAGCGGCGGCACGGTGAAGGTTGGCTTTTCCAGCAGCAAGGGTATCACCGCCTCCGGCGCTACGTACGGCGCTTCTGCCGATTGGAGAAAGGCGACCTTCTACCTCGTTACAGCTGCTTCGGTGACCAACGACGGTTATTCGATGAACCTGACGGCTCCCGTGGATACGTATTTGGATAATATCCAGCTCAAAGAACTCTGCGACAAGCAGGACATCAACACGCTGGCAGACGGCTTGCTGCCCGGCGCTGATTTTGAGCAAGGCTCTGCGGCTCCTTGGTTGGAGGTTCTGAATGCGGGCGCTACGATCGTGGACGATCCCAGCGGCGCCGCCAATAAGGTGCTGAACTTCCCCTCCAACTATGTAAAAGCGGCAAAAATGTACAAAATGGGTCTGGCGCTGAAGGCTAACACCACCTACGCGCTGCAGATGGATATGTACGGCGATGCGATCTGGGCTTATCTGAACCCGGAGAAGGGCATCGTGAACGGCAGCGGTTGGAAAAAGATGGCTGCTACGGGTAATCAGTGGTCCACCGTGGAGCACGTGTTTACCACGAGCGCTTCGCCGACGAACGATACGTTCGTGCTGGGCTTCGGTCTGGATATCAACACTTCGAACGGTGTGTACGTGGATAACATCCGCATCGTGGAAAAGAAGACCGAGCTTACGGGTATCACGCTGAACAAGACTACCGCTACGCTGACGGTAGGCGGTAACGTTACCCTGACGGCAACGGCAGCTCCCGAAGGTGCCGACATTTCGGCTCTCACGTGGGAAACGAGCAACGCGGCGGTTGCAACTGTAAACGGCGGCGTTGTGACGGCTGTGGCTGCGGGTACTGCTACCATCACGGCGAAGGTGGGCGAGATCACTGCTACCTGCACCGTGACGGTGGAAAATCCTGCTCCCGCGGATGAAAACCTCATTTATCAAGATAGATTCGAAAACGGTGCTGCCGGTATGTTTGCCGCGGCTACCACCACGAATTTCTACATTGCCGAAGGCGAGGGCTTTGGCGGCGGCAACGCGCTCGGCCTGAGCGCCAACGCCGGCGACCGTTGGTTCCGTTGGGCCGATGTGGTCTTCGAGCCCAACACCCGTTACAGCATCACGTTCCTTGCCAAAGGTCCGCAGGTGCGTTTGGGTGCCTACAAGTTCACCGGCTCCATCACCGTGGATGGTGCTACTCACACGGCGATGGCATACACCAATCCTTATAAAAACGATTGGACGTCGTACCGTGTGGAATTTACCACGGGCGCTAACGGCTTCGGTGCGGATTCCAGCAATAAAAACTACGGTATTTTCTTTAATCGCGCTTCTGCAGCGACCGAACCGACCTTGATCGATAACTTCAAGATCGAAAAGACCGACGAAACCACCGATCGTATTATCGGCGGCGATTTCGAGCAGCCGGGTATGCAGCAGTGGAACAGCAACCACTTGAAGAAAACCGACATGTTTGAGATCGTGACCGATCCCGACGATGCGAACAACAAGGTGCTGAAGATCCTGCCTTCCACCGCCAAGCTGGGTGACCACTACATCCAAGGTCTGCACGTGGCAGGCGGCCGTTTGTATGAGATCACCTTCCGTGCCAAGGGCGCTCCGATGAGCCTCTATCTTGCTTCCAAGAATGGTACGGGTGCGTTGGCTGATACGTGGGCTGAAACGGAAGCAACCACCGAATGGAAGAACTATTCTTACACCTTCACCTCCACGGCTAACGCGGCAAACGACGCGGAGGCATCGTGGATCTTGAACGTGACGCGTAATATGGCTGCGGATCAACCCACCTATGTGGATGATTTCAGCATTAAAGTGAAGGAAGTTCCGAATGCGGAATCCATTTCGCTGAACAAGACCTCGGATAAGATCGGCGTGGGCGCTACCACGACGCTCACGATGACCACTAACCCCGAAGGTGCGAACTACGATTCGCTCACTTGGGAAACCAGCAACGCCGCTGTTGCCACCGTGGTTGACGGTGTTGTCACGGGTGTTGCCGCGGGCGAAGCCACCATCACGGCGAAGGTAATGGTTGGCACCACGGCCCTTACGGCTACTTGCACCGTCAAAGTTGTTGTGAAAGCGACGCGCTTTGAAATTGCACAGTCCGAAATTCATTTGGCCCCGTCGGCCAGCAACAACCAACGTGTGGTGTTCAAGGAAGTAAAACTCATCACCGAACCTGCCGATGCTGATATTGGCGAGCTGGTATGGTCGAGCACCGATCCCTCGGTTGCTGCGGTTGAAAACGGTATGATCAAAGCCTATGCGGCCGGTACGGCTACCATCACGGTAACCGACGGTACGCTCTCCGATTCCGTAACCGTTAAGGTTTCTGATGATGGCGAACGCATTTCGGG
>JAZQTE010000083.1:0-9097 GCA_045630505.1 Acutalibacteraceae bacterium
ATACGGCTCGGCCGTGGGAACCACGCCAATATCGTACAAGAACTTATGCCAGAAACGGCTGTACAGCAGGTGAAGCGTGGTATGCTCCATACCGCCGTTGTACCAGTTAACGGGCGTCCAGTATTCCAGCGCTTCTTTGGAACCAAGCGCTTCGCTGTTGTGCGGATCGCAATAGCGCAGGAAATACCACGAGGAACCGGCCCACTGAGGCATCGTATCGGTTTCGCGTTTGGCAGGAGCGCCGCACTTCGGGCAGGTGGTGTTTACCCACTCGTCCATCGCTGCGAGCGGCGATTCACCGTTATCGGTGGGCTCGTAGCTGTCTACCTTCGGCAGGCGGATGGGCAGCTGATCTTCGGGGACTGCCACGTGGCCGCAATGCTCACAATGCACGATCGGAATGGGCTCACCCCAATAGCGCTGACGGGAGAATACCCAGTCACGCAGCTTGTAATTGACCTTGGGTTCGCCGATGCCCTTCTTGGCAAGGAAATCGATAATAGCAACCTTGGCTTCTTCCACCGACATACCGTCGAGGAAGCCGGAGTCCACCATAACGCCTGTAGCGCAATCGGTGAAGGCTTCTTTTTCCACGTCGCCGCCCTTAACCACTTCGATGATGGGCAGATCGAACGCACGGGCAAATTCCCAGTCACGCGTGTCGTGGGCAGGCACGGCCATAATAGCACCCGTACCGTAGGAAACCAGCACGTAGTCGGAAATGAACACGGGAATCTCCGTATCGTTCACGGGGTTGATGGCTTTCACGCCCTGCAGGCACACACCCGTTTTATCCTTTGCCACTTCGGTGCGTTCAAAATCGGATTTACGGGCAGCCGCTTCTTGGTAGGCCACCACTTCTTCGGCATTCGTGAGAACGCCTTTTTCCAGCCACGTATTCACCAGCGGATGCTCGGGAGAGATAACCATATAGGTCGCGCCGAACAAAGTGTCGGGGCGAGTGGTATAGATCTCCACGGGCTCACCTGCCGTGGTTTTAAAGGTAACCTGCGCGCCGGTGGAACGGCCGATCCAGTTGATCTGCTGTGCACGCACGCGGTCGGGATAGTTTACAAGGTCAAGATCGTCGATCAAGCGCTGGGCATACGCGGTAATCTTGAGCATCCACTGGCTCTTTACCTTATGTACCACTTCGCCGCCGCAGCGTTCGCACACGCCGCCCACCACTTCTTCGTTGGCAAGCACACATTTGCACGAGGTGCACCAGTTTACAGCCATTTCCTTCTTGTAGGCAAGCCCCTTCTTGAAAAGCTGCAGGAAGATCCACTGCGTCCATTTGTAGTAATCGGGATCGGTGGTGTTGATCTCACGCGTCCAGTCGAACGACAGACCAAGACCTTGCAGCTGTGCCTTAAAGCGAGCCACGTTATTCTTCGTTACCACCTCGGGATGAATGTGGTTCTTAATGGCAAAGTTCTCGGTGGGCAGACCGAAAGCGTCCCAACCCATCGGATACAACACGTTATAGCCCTGCATACGGCGTTTACGGGAAACTACGTCCAGCGCCGTGTAGGAACGGGGGTGGCCTACGTGCAAGCCCTGCCCCGACGGATACGGAAATTCCACCAGCGCAAAGAACGCAGGCTTGCTATACTCGTTGGAAGCGGCAAAGGTGTTTTCCGTTTCCCATTTTTTCTGCCATTTCTTTTCAATGGCAGCCGAATCAAATTTTCTCATTACTCTTCATCCTCCAAAAACTCTGCCGTATCTAAAACGTCGGCATCTTGCCACAGACGTTCCAAATCGTAAAACTCACGGGCGGTGTTCAAAAATACGTGAAGCACCACATTGCCAAGATCCAAAACGATCCACTGCGCCGAGGCGTAGCCCTCGGTGCGCAGGGCGTGGATCCCCTCTTTTGCCAGATCGGTTTCCACATAATCCACTAACGCCTTTACCTGCGTGGTGCTGCCACCCGATGCGATGATAAATCGGTCGGCCAACGGGGTAACCTTGCTGACGTCCAGCACGGTGATATCCTGTGCCTTGTGTTTATCCAAAGCCCGTACTATCGGTACGGTCAGTTCTGCTGCTGTCATACTCCCTCTCAATCTGCGGACGCCTGCGCCATACCCGTTTGCTCAACGGCAATCTCGGAAAGCACTTGGCGGTGCGTGTTCGAAGCCTTGCCCGAGGCCAACTCTACCACCTGCAGATCGGCTTCGGTTACCTCGTTATCGTACGGGTGGAAATCACTGTTGAGGACCGTTACCAATTCGGCGCGGTGAACGCTGTAATACGAATTGGAATTAAACGCCGTAACCTCGCCGGGCAAAATCTGCGCCGTTATTTTATCGGGCGTGATTTTGGCAAGACTCATCACCAGCGCCACGGTATCGTCGGTGTAGAAATTCGTGCGAATGGGTGTAGAACCCTTCATCAGCGGTGCCAGCGAATCATTGGTGAGCTGCGCCTTGCTTTGGGCGCACAAACGCTGAAGCAGTGCCAGCATCACCTTACGTTGACGCACAAGGCGCGCAATATCGCCGTTTACGCCGTTTTCACGTTTCAGGGCATACGCCAAGGCGCCTGCGCCGTCCAGCGTTTTTACACCCTTACCGTATTTAATGCCGCCGAGCTCCATGGCGGATTCCAACTCAACGTCAACACCGCCGACCAGATCCACCAGCTTTACGAACGTATCCTGCTGCAGGAAGAAATACCCATCTACGGGCAGCGAATATTGCTCGTTAAAGATCGACACCACGTTGTGCCACGCAGAACCCTTCTTTTGCGTAACGTTGTGTCCTGCCGCTTTGTGCTGCTCCACCTCGGCCTTAAAGATGCGCTTACCCTCGAAATCGCACCAATCCAACGGTGCAGGGTTGCCCCACACGCCGCCGGCCTTTTTAACGGCCCACTGTTCGCTGTCGCCCAAATAGGTATCCTGCGGCACTTCCAAAATGCTCAGCGTATTTTTCTTTTTATCGTGGCACACCACCGACAAGCGCTCCATCGTGCCCGTTTGGGGATCCTCGCCAAGCAGTCCCACCACGTAGTACGACACTTTATTTTGCAGCGCCGAGGGTGTGGTATCGAATGCGTTAACATCGGATAAGCTGCTGTCCTTCTGCTGCGACGTGGAATTCAGCATTTTTGCAAGCACAAAGCCGAACACGATAACCAAAACGAAGAAAATCAGAACGGTAATGGTGAGGATACGCGTTCCTTTTACCTTCTTTTTTGCGGTTCCGCTACGGGTATCTTTGGCCATACGAGCCACCAACCTTTCTTTATCGGTACTCCGAAAAGCAAGCTATCGTATCGGGATGCACTTCCCGTCCTTGCTCTTGCAGATCTTTAATCGTGTAATCCAAGGCATACCGCATCGCAGCACGGTAATCACGCTCGCAAAGCTCACGCAGCACCTCTACGTCGGGATAATTACGGTCGGCCGAGGTGAAATCGGCCAAATACAGCACGATCTCAAGAAGACTCATCCCTGCACGCCCCGTGGTGTGATACCTAACGGGCAGCAAGATCTCCTCATCGGTAATGCCTAAAATGTGTTCCAAAAACACCGCCCCTGCGTGTGCGTGCCACAGCTTGGGCGCGTTTTGCTCCACAGCATCTAACAGTATATCAAAGTCTTTAAAAATTTGCAACTGGGAATCCCCGTCGGTATCCTTTAAAATATCGTGCAGCAGCCCTGCGGTGTAGGCTTTTTCCTCATCGGCACCGTACAGTGCGGCCAAATGCCGTGCCTGCTCTGCCACCGCCAACGAATGGCGAAAGCGTTTGGGAGTCAGGCGGCCGCGCAGAATTTCTACATACTGCTCTTCGGTTTTACGGTAATGTCGTTCCTTGGCGTATACACCGTGTTCTTCAATATACGCCGCCACCGCAGCAGGCACCAAGCCTGCAAGCGATTGCTCCGCTGCGGCGCGTTCACGAATTTCGGTGGAGGAAATACGCGGTGTTTCAATCTCCTCGATCACGCAGCGAGCGCCCATTGCTTCAAGCTCCGCAGCGTATTGCCGTAAAACGGCTGACGGAATATCGTCCCGTGGGACAGCGCACAGCGTAGCAAGCTTTGCAATGTCGGCAAAGCGGTACCACGTGCCGAGCGTTAAAAACATATCCGCCCCCACGAAAAGAAACAGCTCCGCATTCGGCAGCTGACGGCGCATCTCTTCGAGTGTGAGCACCGTGAAGCTGGCACCGCGGCGGTTGATCTCCATTTCGGACACCGTAAGCTCCTTGTACGGCGCACAAGCCAGAATGCACATTTCCACGCGATCAATCGCGGGAGCCATTTGCGCTTTTATCTTGTGCGGCGGAACAAACGTGGGCATAATTACCACGCGGTCCAAGCAAAGCCTCGTCGCCAATTCCCGTGCAAGCACCAGATGCCCGTTGTGGATGGGATCGAACGTGCCCCCGAACAGGGCAATTCTCTGCCCGCTCATTTCGCACGGGGAAGCACGATCTTCGGCTCTTCCGGCGCAGGACGATACAGCACGAAGGTGCGTCCGATCACCTGCACCACCTCGGCACCCGTAGCGGTTGCCAAGGCTTCTGCCGCTTCGCGCGGAGATTCGGGCGCCGTTTCCAGCACCTTGCCTTTAATAAGTTCACGTGCGGTGAGCGCATCGTCAGCTTGTTTTACGATCGTATCGGCCATGCCGCCCTTGCCCACGTGTACAATAGCCTCCAGCGGATTGGCCAAGCCGCGCAAATAAGCGCGTTGTTTACTCGTCATTGTTGTTCACCCAATTTCTCTAATAATGCCGTGCGGAACAGCCGCAGCGCGTTTCCGCGATGGCTGATCGCATCTTTTTCTTCGTCGGTAATTTCGGCAACCGTTTTGCCGTCTTTCACGATAAACAGAGGATCATACCCAAAGCCACGTTCGCCGCGCTCCTCCGTGCCGATCGTGCCGTACATATATCCCTCGGCGGTGATGGGTTCGCTGCCGTCGGGAAATACGCAGCACACGGCGCACACGTAATGTGCACCACGCTGCTCGGCCGGCAAGCCCTCCAATTCCCCGAGCAATTTGCGATTACGATCTTTATCGGTGGCGTCGGGACCGCCGTAGCGAGCGGAATAAATACCGGGGCCGCCGTTTAACGCATCCACCGCAATGCCCGAATCATCGGCAATGGCAGGTAAGCCCGTGAAACGGCAGGCAGATTCTGCTTTTAAATAAGCGTTTTCCGCAAACGTGGTACCCGTTTCGTCTACCTCGGGCAAGACCAATCCCAAATCGCGATCGGTAACCGCCTCGATGCCGAGCGGCTCCAAAATGCGCGACAGCTCGGCCAGCTTGTCTTTATTATGTGTAGCAATGATATAGCGCATAACCGTTACTCCCCAAATAATCCGTCGGCAAAGGCGGCGGCATCAAACGGCTGAAGATCATCGATCCCCTCGCCCACGCCGATAAATTTCACCGGCACCTCCAGCTCTTCGCGAATGGTAAGCACCACGCCGCCGCGAGCCGTACCGTCGAGCTTTGTGAGCACGATCCCCGTGATCCCTGCCACCTGACGGAATTCCTTGGCTTGGTTTACGGCGTTTTGTCCCGTGGTTGCATCAACCACCAGCAGCACCTCCACCGAAGCGTCGGGCAGCTCTCTGTCGATAACACGGCGAATTTTGTGCAGCTCGTCCATCAAGTTCTTTTTGTTGTGCAAACGTCCGGCCGTATCGCAAATCACCACGTCTGCTCCACGGGCCTTGGCCGCCGAAAGTGTATCGAACACCACGGCGGCAGGATCGGCACCCTGCCCGTGACGAATGATAGCCACGCCTGCGCGCTCGGCCCAAATTTCCAGCTGCTCGATGGCCGCGGCGCGGAACGTATCGGCCGCGCCCAAGATCACCTGCTTGCCTTGCGCTTTAAGCTGCGCAGCCATTTTGCCGATGGTGGTGGTCTTGCCCACACCGTTAACGCCGATCACCAGCACCACCGAGGGCTTGGTGTTAAGCGTCAGCTCTTGGCCGCCCTCCAGCATACCTGCCACGGTTTCTCGCAGAAGACCGCGAATGGCGGCAGGATCGGTGATGCCGCGTTCCTTCACCATCTCACGCAGACGGTTACATACCGTTTGCGCCGTGGCAACGCCTACGTCACCCGTGATTAAAATTTCTTCCAATTCTTCAAACAGATCTTCGTCAATACGGGTGAAGGCGTGCAGCATAGAATTGACGGTGCCCATTAAGGATTCCCGCGTTTTTCGCAGCCCTTCCCCGATCTTACTGAAAAAGCCCATACCGTTTCTCCTTTATACGGGAGCGTTACCCGTGATACCGAGCTTCGCTTCCACTTCGCTGGCGCGCAGCTCAAGCAATTTGGAAATACCCTGCTCTTGCATCGTTACACCGTACAGCACGTCGGCCTCTTCCATTGTGCCGCGGCGGTGTGTAATAACGATAAACTGCGTTTTGTCGCACATACGGCGCAGGTACTGCGCGTAACGGTCGACGTTAACGTCGTCCAGTGCTGCCTCCACCTCGTCGAGCATACAGAAGGGAGACGGTGTCACTCTCAAAATAGCAAACAGCAGCGCCGTAGCCACCAACGCTTTTTCGCCGCCGGAAAGTGCGTCCATATTCAGGATTACTTTTCCGGGCGGTTGTGCGTGCATTTCGATACCCGAACCCAAAATATCCTCGGGATTGGTGAGCACCAGCTCGGCCTTACCGCCACCAAACAGATCGCGGAACACTTCGCCAAACTGTGCGTTGATCTGGCGGAAACGGTCGAGGAACATTTCACGCATCTGCACGGTAAGCTCACCGATCAGCTTAAGCAATTCCTCGCGGGATACTTCCACGTCCTGCACCTGCGTGCTGAGGAATTCGTACCGTTCGCTAACCTCGCGGTATTCTTCAATCGCATCCACGTTCACGCTGCCGAGAGCGCGAATCTTATTTTTAAGCTCCGACAAGCGGCGTGTAGCCACCGCCATATCCTCAATAACCGCCGCCTGCTCTTCGGCTTCGGCACGGGTGAGCTCGTATTCTTCGTACAAACGGCGCAGCACGTCTTCGGTTTCCTTCTGTGCAGCAGCGTATTTTTCTTCTAAACGCACCACCTCACGGCCGAGCAGCTCACGCTCCTCTGCCTTGCCGCGGCTTTGTTGCCGTAACGTCGTTTGACGGGCTTCGTCTGCCATACGGCGTTCCTGCAGTGCTTTGATGGTTTCCTCCGACTGCTTGGCAAGCGAACGCAAATGCTCGGCTTGCTCACGCAGCAACGATTCCTGCGCCGTAAGCTCCTCGCTGTATGCTTGCAGCTGTTCGATCTGCTGCCGCATCTGCTCACGGGTGCCTTCTTGGTTGGCTTGACGCGAGCGCAATTCCTCGATCGCGGCGCGAATACCCTCGATCTCGGTGCGATAGCCCACCACGGCGAGCTTTTGCTCGCTCATACGCTCGGCCAGCTTTTCACGCTGCTCCGAAAGCTGCTGACGACCGCCGCTGAGTTCGGTAAGCTCCGTTTCCACCGCACTTGCCTGCTCGCTCACTGCCGCCGTTTGCTGCTCGGCTTCGGTCATACTGCGGCGACATTCCTCCGCACGGTTGTTCAGCACTTCGATTTCCTTGGTTTGAGCTTCGATCGCTTCGCCACACGTGGTAAGCAGACCGTCTAAACGCGTGCGTTCACCCTCCAAGCGAATGGCATCCTCCTGCGCGGTGATAAGCTCGCCCTGCAGCCCCGAAAGCTCGGCTTGAACGGCCGAAACCTCCTGCTGCAGCGCCTTCAACGCTTCGCGTGCGGCGGCTTCCTTTTCCGCCAGCTTTTGGCGTTCGGCTTCCAGCTTTTCAATTTCACTGCGGCGCGAAAGCAAGCCTGCTTCCTTTACGTGCGAGCCACCCGACAGCGAACCGCCGGCATTCACCACTTGGCCGTCCAGCGTGACGACGCGGAATTTATAACCGTATTTGCGAGCAATCACCACGGCGTAGTCCATATCCTCCGCCACGGCCACACGTCCCAGCAAATACTTGGCAATTTCTTCATATTCTTTATCGGTACGCACCAGATCGCTGGCAATACCCACAAAGCCGTTTTCGTCCTCTAACCCCTTTTCCTGCAAACGGCTGCCTTTCATAGAAGCCATCGGCAGGAAGGTGGCGCGGCCGTTTTTGGTATCACGCAAATAAGCAATGCTACGCTTGGCATCCTCTTCACGCTCTACGATGATGTGCTGCGCCGCACCGCCGAGCGCCGTTTCAATAGCAAGGGCGTATTCCCCGTCAGTTTGAATTAAACGGGAAACGGGGCCGCGGATACCGCGCAATTCCCCGCGCTGCGCCTGCTTGGCCACAATACGCACGCTGTGCGAAAAGCCTTCGAGGTTGCGTTCCATTTCTTCCAGCAAATGAATACGCTGCGCCTTTTCTTCCACGTTCAACAGCAAACGGTCGGCTTCGGCACGTGCCGTTTCCAAACGGGACGTGCGGCTCGACAACCGCATTTCGTATCCGCGCGATGCGTTTTGAAGCTGCGCCACGGTTTCCTTTTGGTGGGTATAATCGTCCTCCACCGCTTCGCGCTCCTTACGCAGCGTATCACGCTGCTCGGCCTGTGCGGTTAAAGACGCGGTAAGCTGCGATACGCGCAGCGTGATCTCGGCAAGCGACGATTCCCCCGTGACGGAGCGCACGCGTATATCGGAAAGCTGTGCTGCGAGCTCTGCCGCGCGGCGGTTCAGCTCCTCAATACGCCCCGTTACTTCTTCGTTGCTGTGCAGCAGCGTTTCCCATTCCTCGGCCAATGCCACTTGAGCACGCTCGGCTTCGGCAATCTGCTCCTGCTTCGCGACGATCTCGGCCTCGCGTTCTGCTACCAGCGCATCTAACTGCAGGTTGCCCTGCGCCATCTGCTCGCTTTCGCTTTGAATACGAGCAATGTTTTCTTCGTTGTGTTCGCGGTTGTTGCGCACCAAATCGGCGTTACCGTCGCAACGCACCGCCTCCTCCTCGCGCTGCGAAATTTCACCGCGCAAAGTTTCCAGCTCGGCCTCCAGTGTACGGGCAGCCTCCACCAACGCTTCCAGCTCGCGCTCGGTATCGTCCATCGCCTCGCCGGCCGCATCGTACTGCGTACGTGCCAGCTCCAAAC
>JAZQTE010000084.1:0-3965 GCA_045630505.1 Acutalibacteraceae bacterium
AACCGCATACAGCCAAAACCCAAACGGTTTTTAATCTTTTCAAAAGGCATACTCTTCATCCTTTTTCTGTGTTATATTACTGTTCAAAACAGCCGTACTCGGTGAGTACGCATTTGCCGAGCTCATACAAGTATTTTTCAAACGCCAAGCGTAGCTCAAGCGGCGCTTTGGCTAAGCGCGTATCTTTTACATACGGGCGGCGTTCTTCGGCGGGGGTGAAAAATCCGCCCACTTCAAACGTGAAATATCCATTGTAGCCAATATCGAGCAGACCGTTCATAACGGCATCCAAATTCAACGTACCAAGGAAAGGAGCCAAATGGGTATCCCAATCACCTTTGTTATCTTGAATATGCAACGCTTTGATGTGACTTCCCATCAATCTTAAGGCTTCATCCTGCGGCATATCCTGCATATTGGCGTGCCCCACATCCCACACGGCGTGGAACAGCGGATGGTTTACGCATTCTACCATACGTAAAAGATCGGGCGCGTTATCGATCCAGTAGAGACCTTCCGTGTCCATCTTATTAAAGTTTTCCACCAAAATGTTTATACCATATTTTTCGGCTCTATTTAAAATGGGAAGAAAGAACTCCTTGTTACGGGCAAAGGTTTCTTCGGGAGAAAGGCCGCGCATATACCCCGAATGCACCACCAAGTTTTGAATCCCCCATGCACCGCAAGCGTCTACACACAGCAATGTATCGGTGAGCAAGCTTTCATCGGTCAAGGGCTTACCAAGCGGTGCGTGCGCCTGCACAAGTTTGATACCAACGGTATCGGCTGTCTCGGCGATTTCGTCCACATACGCGTTAAAATCACCGCCGTAGATTCCTGCACGGCGACGATAATCCACACTAAACCCGTAATCGGCATACAAAAAACCTGCACTGCGAATATGCGCTAAGGCTTCCGCTTGCGAATCGGTATACGCCGCAAAATCGCCCGTTGTCGTTGCCAGTTTCATAATCTTTCCCCCTATACCAAGCTACAGTTATATGATATAAATCTTCGGAGTTGTTGTCAAGTAATATCCCGTATCTTATTGACATTCTAATTTTACTGTGATACACTGAAAACGACAAAAGAATAAACACAGATCATCAGACGAAAACTCGTTTGTTGTCGAACGTACTGCACGACAGTGCTATTAGGGGATAAGGGAATCGCGGTGAAAATCCGCAGCAACAGCCATTACCGTAACTCTTGCGAAAGCAAGTCAAGTCGGGATACTTATCGGTCTGTGACACATAAAAGTCTCTTGGGCATTTGGGGAGATTGTGGTTTACAACCGTTTGGTATGGCAGGATGCCGACGTTTATTCACAAGTACCCCCATTGGAGGGTACTTTTATTTTATCCTTTTGTAAAAAATGAAAGGATGGATCAACTATGAAAAAACTCATTTCTATCGCACTCGTCATCGTCTGTCTGTTTAGCATGGCAGCCTGCGGAAACGCCGTCAAGGACAGCAGCCTTTGGGACAACGCTACCTACCTGCAAGACACCACGTTTGGCGAAGGTGCCAAAACACTGAAGGTGGAAGTAAAGGCAGAGGATAAAGCGATCACTTTTACCGTGAAGACCGACAAAGATACCGTGGGAGCCGCCTTATTTGAGCACAAGCTCATCGATGGTGAACAGGCCGAATACGGTTTATACCTCAAGGTGGTTAACGGCATCACGGCCGATTACGACGTAGACCAAAGCTACTGGGCATTTTACATCGATAACGAATACGCCGCATCGGGCGTGGATACCACCCAAATCACGGAAGGTGTGACCTATCAGCTTGTGTATACCAAATAAAAAGAAAACCTCGCTTAGCGTGCAAGAAATGGCTGTGTTTGCGATGCTCGGCACGCTGATGTTTCTATCGAAGATCTTGATGGAAGTGTTTCCAAACATTCACCTGCTCGGAATGTTTACGATGATCTTCACCGTTGTGTATCGAAAAAAAGCGTTGGTTCCGATTTACGTTTACGTGCTGTTAAACGGCATATACGGCGGATTTACTATGTGGTGGATTCCCTATTTATACGTGTGGACGATTCTGTGGGGCGTCACGATGCTGCTGCCAAAAACCATTCCCAACAAGGTGGCATGTATCGTCTATCCCATTGTTTGTTCACTTCACGGCTTCGCCTTCGGTGTGTTATACGCTCCCGCTCAAGCGTTGATGTTCGGATTTGATTTCAAACAAACCGTGGCGTGGGTTCTTGCAGGATTCCCCTTTGATACATTGCACGGCGTGGGCAATTTCTTTGCGGGGCTGTTGATACTCCCCCTTTCCGAATTATTAAAAAAGATTAAACTAAACACTCGTTAAGCAAAAGGTTGAGAATGTGTTGGCATTCTCAACCTTTTGCTTAACTTTCCGAGCGTAATAAACACTTTATGCTGAGATTAACATTTTAAGAATTGTATTCGCCTTATTTCGATGATATACTTAAACGAGCTTGCGAATTTAAGATCGTATTTCTCCCTGCATAGAATGAAGGAGATGGTAATGTGGCGAAGAAGATCGACGCTACCCAAGGAAACTTAATTAAACAAATATTCAAGTTCGTTATCCCGTTGGCTCTCAGCACCATTTTGCAAAATCTTTTTAATTTGACAGATAAAGCGGTAGCCGGTCAAATGGCCGGTAGCTCTGCTGTGGCTTCCATTGGAGCCACCGGCACGGTTATCACACTGGTTATCAATGCAGCTATCGGCCTTTCTACCGGTGTTACTGTTATTTTGGCCCGTTACGTGGGGCAGAAAAAGAAGGATCAGATTCGGAAAACCATTGAAACGGCATTACTCACTTCCCTATTTTTGGGATTGATCATCGCCGTGGCCGGCTTCTTTCTCTCGCCGTTTGCCTTAAAAGCAATCGACTGTCCGGAAGAATGTTTTAGCGGCGCCGTACTGTATATGCGCATCTATTTGGGCGCTGCCCCGGCATTCCTTTGTTACAACTATTCCTCGGCCATTCTACGCGCCTTGGGAGATACACAACGACCGCTGTATTATATTACAATCGCGGGCGTTGTAAACGTGGTTCTCAACGTTGTTCTTTGTTTTATTTTCAAAGAAAAAGTTTTGGCAGTTGCTATTGCCACAGTGGTTGCAAAATTGGTAAGCACTTGTTTGATTCTGCGTAATATTTCGCGTATTGAAGAAGATATTAAGCCGGATTTTCGCCGTATGCATTTTAACGGTGCCTCCCTCGGCACTATCCTGCGCTTTGGTGTTCCCACCTCCGTTTCCAGTTTGATAGTACCGCTTGCCAATCTTCAAATCGCCAGCGGTATCAACTCCTTTGGTGTGGAAGCGGTAGCAGGAAACTCGGCGGCCGTTTCGCTGCACCATATTGCTATCGCCTTTGCCAGCGGGTTTGCCATCGCTGCAAACACTTTTTTGGGGCAAAATCTCGGCGCCCAAAACAAGCCTCGCGTTATCAAATCCTTTTGGACGCTTTTGTGGCTCACTGTTTTAATATCCGGTGCTCTTGGGTTAGTGATGCGCTTAACGGGGCGCTTCACATTAGGCTTGATTGTGGGGGCCGAGGCGACGGAGGCGATCCAATTCGGCTTGAGCCGTATGACCTACGTAACGCTGTTTACCGTGATCTACGCCGTTAACACCTATCTTTCTCACGCACTGCAGGCGTTTGGGTATCCTATGTTTTCCAGCGCATCCAACATCGCCTTTACGCTTGGTTTCCGTATTTTCTGGATGCAGCTGATCTACCCGATGAACAAGACGTTCGATAACATTATGCTCTGCTTCCCCGTTTCTTGGTTTCTTAATATGATACTGTATATCCTTTTCTTCGCTTTTGTCTTCACCAGATACGTAAAAAAGAATATTTACAAAAAGATTAAATAAACCTTGTAACACAAAAAAGGGTCGAAACCAATTGGTTTTGGACCTTTTTGCACGAATGTTTAATCGTTTTGCGAAGGTTAACTCCTA
>JAZQTE010000085.1:0-3961 GCA_045630505.1 Acutalibacteraceae bacterium
AGCAGCTTTTCGGCACCACCCGTATCGATAATGGTACGGGAGTCGACCGCCGAAGCCACCGTCAATGCCAAGCGCGACGGAATGTTGGCTTTGATAAGGCCGGTAATAACGTCTACCGACGGACGCTGCGTAGCAATAACCAAGTGCATACCCGCTGCACGCGCCATCTGTGCCAAACGGCAAATATTGCTTTCCACTTCGTTGGCAGCCACCATCATAAGGTCGGCCAGCTCATCGATCACAATAAGTATCTGCGGTAAACGCTCTCTCGTTTCATCGTCTGCGACCAGCTCGTTGTACGAAGCAATGTCGCGCACGTTGTTTTCGGAGAACATTTTGTAACGGCGAAGCATTTCATTCACAGCCCAGCCGAGCGCACCGGCCGCCTTGCGAGGATCGGTAACAACCGGAACCAGCAAGTGAGGCACGCCGTTATAGACACCAAACTCAACCTGCTTGGGATCGATAAGCAGCAGACGAACTTCATCGGGACGCGCGTGGAACAGAACACTTTGAATCATCGAGTTGGTACACACCGATTTACCAGAGCCCGTGGTACCGGCAATCAGCAAGTGAGGCATCTTCGCCAAATCGGTAAGTACGATCTGGCCGGCAATATCCTTACCCAATGCCACCGTCATCTTGCTGGAGGCCGTTTTAAATTCAGGCGTATCGATCAGTTCACGCAGACACACCGAGCCCGACACGCGATTGGGTACTTCAATACCCACAGCCGCCTTGTTGGGAATGGGCGCTTCAATGCGCACGCCCGTGGTAGCCAAGCGCAAGGCAATATCATCGGAGAGGCCGGTGATACGGCTGATTTTAACACCGGCACTGGGCTGCAGCTCGTAACGCGTAACCGTGGGGCCGCGCGAAATATCCAGCACCTTGGCGCTGACGCCGAATTCACGCAGCGTTTGCACCAGCAGCTCGGCCGTGGTGCTTTGCTCTTGCTCGGCAGCCACAAAATCTTGCAGCTTGGGTTCTTTTAACAGCTCCAACGGGGGGAACAAATATTGCTGTGCTATTTCTTCGGTTTCCTCGCCGTCCGTTTCTTCCGATTCAGCCACTCCTTGCTCGGTATCAGATTCGGGCTCCACCACAACGGGAGCAACCGTTTCTACCACCGTTTCGGGAAGTTCAGGTTCTTCGGACATTTCCGCAGCCAAACGCTCCAGCTCGGCCAGCTTCTTGGCTTTTTCATCATCCTGCGCTTCTTCTTTCACAGGCTTGTCCGGCTCTTCCTTTTCTGCGTCATAGGCAAGGCGGCGCTCACGGTGCTGCTGCACACCCGTTTCCACCGCCGTTTCCAGCGATTTTTTGGTTTTACTTGCCACCTTACCCACTGCACTAAACAGCGAGAAAATGGACGTTCCCGTCAAAATCATGAAGAGCACGAAAATGAGAAGGAAAACGATGATCTTGGAACCAACGTCGGTAAACAGATATTCCAACCAATAGGCAACCAGCGTACCGAATACACCGGTTCCTTTATAGAGGATACCACATTCGTACGCATCCTTTATGGCTTTGCCAAAGGAGTCGAATTTCGTTGCATCCTGCACAAACAGCTGAATAACGATGGCTAAAAGCCATGTTACCGAAACGATCTGCCAAGGGCGCACACGAACAGAGTCGCCATCTTCCATAGCAGAGATAACCACCCCGTAACCGATAACGACGGGCAGTACAAACGGCGCTAAGCCCAGCAGCCCCATAATAACCGTATGTAACACGCCCCATAAGCTGTCACCCGGAATAATCACCAAGAACATAAGCAGCAGGGCGGCGGCAAAAAGCACCACGGCCTTCGCTTGCCGCTGCGCTTTTTCGTTAGCCGCCGAACGCTTTGCGTGCCGTTTGGCGGCTTGTGTTTTTGCAGTAGACTTCCTTTTCTTTTTTTGAGGCACTTTTTATTACCCTCCTCGGTATTTCTCTATCATATCGTGTAAAGCCGATAACGCATCCGACAATGAACCCAAGCTGTCGATGAGTCCCACACTTACTGCGGACTCGCCGTCCAGCACCGAACCCATATCGGTTGTCATTTCATCGGTATTCATACAAAGCTTGGAAAACGTTTCGTGCGTGATATGCGAATGCTCTGTCACGAAACGGATGATGCGCTCCTGCATTCGTTGAAAATGCAAAAACGCTTGCGGCACACCCAGCACCAACCCGTTAATCCGCACGGGATGAATCGTCATGGTGGCCGACGGAGCAATAAACGAGCGCTTTGCAGACACCGCCAACGGTACACCAATGGAATGGCCACCGCCGAGCACCAACGATACCGTTGGTTTCTTCATACCCGCAATCAGCTCGGCCAGCGCCAAGCCTGCTTCAATATCGCCGCCCACGGTATTGAGCAAAATGAGCAAGCCTTGAATATCGGGACTTTCCTCAATGGCTACCAACTGCGGCAGCACGTGCTCGTATTTCGTGGTTTTATTTTCACCCGACAAAGCATAGTGCCCTTCGATTTGACCGATGATCGTTAAGCAATGAATGGTATGCTCACCGTTTGCCGTGGTAACCGATCCGTTTTCGATCACATCTTTTAAATCCTGCTGCAGCATTTGTGCAGGGCGCTCGTTTTGAACGCTGTTTCGCTTGGCCATTGTGTATCGCCTCCGGCAATAGTGTTACCGAAAGCAGGATACATATTCAGTATATCATTTCTCCGTCTAAAAGGCAAGTTTTTTAACAAATCCCCAGTCGTTCAATGGCTTGCGTTTTGCCGCTCGCAGGATCCACCGTGAGTAATACGGCATCCATACGGCAGGCTCCTTCTGCCACCGCGAAACGCACCGGCATCTTTCCGCGCATTTTTTCAATAGCAAGCTCGGGCTTGATACCAAGCACCGATTGAATCGGCCCCGTCATACCAATATCTGAAATAAAGCCCGTGCCGTTCAGTAGGATTTGTTCGTCGGCCGTTTGCACGTGCGTGTGCGTTCCCAGCACAGCGGTAACACGTCCATCGGCATAAAAGGCCAACGCTTTTTTCTCTGCTGTAGCCTCGGCGTGAAAATCCACGATCCTTATGCGCGGCAACGATGTATCGGCCAAAACAGCATCCAGCGTTTCAAACGGGCAGGCCAGCGTATCCATATACACCTGCCCCATGATATTGATGACTGCCACCTGATAACGCCCTTTATCCACCACAAACACACCGCTGCCGGGTGTACCCTTGGGGAAATTGGCAGGGCGTATCACGCCGTCTTGCCGTTCCAGTACCTCGTAGATCTCGCGGCGATGGAACACGTGATTACCCGTGGTGATCACATCGGCTCCGAAATCGAACAATGCTTCGGCCGATTTCGGCAAAATGCCGTTACCGTCTGCCGAATTCTCGCCGTTAACGATGCAAACGTCTACGCCGTATTGCCGTTTAATGGCAGGCAAGACTTTTTCCAGCTGTCGGCAGCCTGCCGAACCCACCACGTCACCTACACAAAGAATTTTCATATTGTCGTTCCTTTTCTATCTAGTGCAAACGGTGTCCCTTGCGGGACACCGTTGACAATTCCACTATTATTTCGCGTAATCAACCGCACGGTTTTCGCGAATGAGATTGACCTTGATCTGGCCGGGATAATCCAAGTTATCTTCGATCTTCTTGGCAATATCGCGGGCGAGCAACGCCATCTTATCATCGCTAACCACTTCGGGACGGACGATGATGCGAATTTCGCGTCCTGCCTGAATGGCAAACGAACGCTCAACCCCTTCAAACTCGTTAGCAACCTCTTCCAGCTTTTCCAAACGCTTAATATAGTTTTCGAGGTTTTCTCTGCGAGCACCGGGACGGGCTGCCGAAATAGCATCGGCCGCTTGCACCAAGCACGCCACGATAGTCGTGGCTTCCACGTCACCGTGGTGAGCGTGAATAGCGTGAACAACCGCTTCACTTTCCTTGTACTTGCGAGCAATATCCACACCGATCTCGATG
>JAZQTE010000086.1:0-1742 GCA_045630505.1 Acutalibacteraceae bacterium
GCTTTTGGAACGCTTGTGGCGCGGCTACAGCCATTGGACGATGTTTTTGCTCGGCGGCACGTGCTTTCATCTTATCGGCAGGCTTGCAGGCCGCCTTCAAAACTGCCGCTGCGTTACCCGAGCGATCGCCTGCTCGGCTGCCATTACGGCCGCCGAATATATCAGCGGATGCTTCTTAAATGTGCGCTGTAAGCTTAACGTATGGGATTACAGCAAACAATTCGCTAATATCCGTGGCCAAGTCTGTCTGCTTTACAGCCTGCTGTGGGGTGCTCTCAGTTTGCCTGCCGCTTGGATTTATTGCCGCTTGGAACGCCGCCTTTTGAAGGGCAGCAGTCACTGAACGGGCACATATCGCACTGCGGTGCACGGGCACTGCAAACGTCGCGTCCAAACAATACCAAGCGATGACAAAACGCGTTACTTTCTTCGGGCGGAAGAAGCTTTCGCAGCTGAAGCTCCACACGGTACGGATCGGTACCTTCCGAAAGTCCTAAACGGTTGGTGATGCGAATGCAATGCGTATCGGCGACCACCGTACCTGCTTGGCCGTACACGTCACCGCAAATAAGATTGGCCGTTTTACGGCCGATACCGGGCAATGACGTAAGCTCCTCCATTGTAGAGGGGACCTGGCCGTCAAATTTTTCGCACAGCATTTTTGCCATAGCTACCAGATCACGGGCCTTGGTTTTATACAATCCGCAAGAACGGATATATCGTTCAACATCTTCGACGGTGGCGGCAGCCATCGCTTCGGCCGTGGGAAAACGGGAAAACAAATCGGGCGTCACCAAGTTCACACGCGCATCAGTGCATTGCGCCGATAATCTCGTAGCCACCAGCAGCTGAAAGGCGTCTTCGGCCGCCAATGAACATATTGCATCGGGATACCTTTCTGCCAGCCGTTTCACAGCCAATAAAGCGCGTTCTTTTTTTGTCACCGCCACCAACTCCTTTTGTTTCAGTGTATCACGGAAAATATGACACTGTCAATGCGGAAATTTTCTGTAAGCGCTTGCATATTTTTTCAAAAAAGTGTATGCTGTTATTATCTTATAAAAAGGTGGTGGAAACGATGGCTCCTTTAGCAGACCGTATGCGTCCTCAATCGCTGGGTGATATGGTAGGGCAACAGCATTTGTTGGCAGAAGGGAAGGCTCTTCGCACGATCATTGAATCGGGTAACGTTCCCAATCTCATCTTCTATGGGCCGTCCGGCGTTGGCAAAACAACCTTGGCAAGTATTATCGCACAGCGCACCTCGATGCGGTTGCATCGTTTAAACGGTACCACCGCTTCCACAGCCGATATTCGCGCCGTAGTGGAAGAAGTAGACACGCTGGCAGGTGCCAACGGCATTTTGCTGTATTTGGACGAGATTCAGTATTTCAATAAGAAGCAGCAGCAAACACTGCTGGAATACATAGAAAACGGCAAGATCACGCTGATTGCCTCTACCACGGAAAACCCGTATTTTTATGTCTACAACGCTATTTTAAGTCGCTCTACAGTGTTTGAGTTTAAACCCGTAGAACCCGAAGATGTAGAATACGCCGTGCAGCGTGCATTTGCTTTCTTGGCTGAAGAACAGCATCGCACGATAACGGTAGGGGAAGGGGTTACCGCTCATATTGCCAAGGCTTGCGGCGGTGACGTTCGCAAATCGCTCAACGCCGTGGAATTGTGCGTGCTTGCCACGCAGCCGAGCGAAGACGGTTCTTTGCACGTGTGTGTGGAAA
>JAZQTE010000087.1:0-8918 GCA_045630505.1 Acutalibacteraceae bacterium
CCCCTACACGCACGAAGTAAGTTTGTGGGATAAAAGGGCTCCCTCTGACGAGGGAGCTGTCCGAGCGATAGCGAGGACTGAGGGAGAGATAATGAAACTTCAAATTTCTCCCGATCCTCAACCCCTCCGTCAAAATTTTTAATTTTTGACGGAGGGGTTGTTTGGCCTTGTGCAGAAGTTGATGGCTTCTACGGTGCTGCTTTTGGGGTGCGCCGATTGAAAACGGCATTTCGGTAAACACACAAATTTCGACAAATTTCTACTTGCAAAACAGTGGCGGATTTTGTATAATACCACTGTAATTAAAATGGGGGGAAAGGGTGTTAAATTTTGTTACAGCATTTTAGTTTTTTGTGGGAGAGCCTTGCGTTCTTTGTGACGGGCGACGGTTGGAAAAACCTGGTGATGCTCGGTGTGGGGGCGCTGCTCATCTACTTGGCATTGGCGAAGGATTTTGAGCCCTCGCTGTTGATGCCGATGGGACTTGGTGCCATTCTCGTTAACCTGCCGTTTTCGGGCGCTGTCGGTTCTGCGGCAGACGGTTCCGAGGGTATCGTGGATTGGCTGTTTAAGGTGGGTATTGAAGCATCGGAGGCGATGCCGCTGATTCTGTTTATCGGTATCGGTGCGATGATCGACTTTGGCCCGCTGCTTTCGAACCCGAAAATGTTCTTGTTCGGCGGCGCCGCACAGTTTGGTATTTTCCTTACGGTGGTGGTGGCTACGCTGCTTGGCTACGATTTCAAGGACGCGGCGGCGATCGGTGTGATCGGTGCGGCCGACGGCCCCACGGCCATCTTGGTGGCCAACGTGCTGAAGACGCCGTTGTTGCCTGCGATCATGGTGGCTGCGTATTCGTATATGGCGCTGGTGCCGATCATTCAGCCCTTTGCCATTAAGCTCGTTACCACCAAAAAAGAGCGTATGATCCGTATGAGCTACAATCCGCAGTCGGTATCGCGCAAGACGCGTATTTTGTTCCCCATCGTGGTAACGATCATCGCAGGCTTGATTGCGCCGAAGTCGGTGTCGCTGGTGGGCTTCTTGATGTTCGGTAACCTGCTGCGTGAGTGTCTCAAGCTCGATAATCTTTCGCAAACCGCGCAAACCCAGCTTGCCAATCTGGTGACCATTCTGCTTGGTCTTTCCATTTCGGCAAGTATGAAGGCCGAAGCCTTCGTGAAGATCGACACGCTGGTGGTTATGGGGCTCGGTCTGGTGGCATTCGTGTTCGATACCATTGCAGGCTGCTTGTTTGCGAAGTTCCTCAACATTTTCCTGCCCGAAGGCAAGAAAATCAATCCGATGGTCGGCGGTGCCGGTATTTCGGCGTTCCCGATGTCGGCGCGCGTGATCCAAAAAATGGCGCTTAAGGAAGATAACCAAAACCACCTGCTGATGCACGCGGTGGGCGCCAACGTGGCCGGTCAGATCGGTTCTGTGGTAGCAGGCGGTATTATCTTGACCGTTGTGCAAAAGCTGCTCGGAATGTAAGGAGGATTTGAAAATGTCGATTGCAACTCAAAATGCGTTATTGCTGATGCTTCTTGGTATGGTAGGTATTTTCGTGGTAATGATCCTCATTATGATTACCGTGAACCTGCTCAACAAATTCGCCAAGGATAAGGACGATAAGAAATAAACGAAGGAGTGAGCCACGTGCGTAAAAAGTTATACGGCAATGCCAATGCGGTTTCTCCGTCGTGCGGTATCTGTGCGCACGGGCGCCGCTCGTCTGACGGAAAGGTGATCCTCTGCCTGCAGCGCGGCGTGGTGGATCCCTCTGCTCGCTGCCGCAAATTCGCGTACGATCCGTTGCGACGGGTGCCGTATGCGCAGCCGCAGCTGCAGCAATTCTCCGAAGACGATTTTAAACTGGATTAAAATACGCCCCGCCATGCCCATTGGCGGGGCGTATTTCGCACGCTGCGCAACGGGGCATACACACGCGAAATGAGATCGTGCGGAATTTAATTTGTGCGAAAAATAACGGGAGGCGAAACGCCTCCCCTACACGCACGAAGTAAGTTTGTGGGATAAAAGGGCTCCCTCTGACGAGGGAGCTGTCGGCGAAGCCGACTGAGGGAGAGATAATGAAGCTTGTGTTCCTGCCCCATTCCTCTCTCCCTCCGTCATTTGCTTTGCAAATGCCACCTTTCTCCCGAAACGGGCCCCTTTTTGTCGCTTCGCGACATTTCCCCCTCCAGGGGGATTCGACCTCGTCAGAGGGAGGCTTGGTGTGCTGTTTTGGGATTGTGCAAATATTAACGGGCCGTCGAGGCGCCGGCCCCTACAGTGCCGCTTCGCTACGGCCCATACACACGAAGTCGATTTGTAGGGGCGGGGTTTCCCCGCCCGTCGAATAGCCACAAAGCCAAACGGAGGCGAAACGCCGCCCCTACGGTGTTAGGTTGAGATTGTGCGGTGTATTATAAAATCCGGTAATAAGGAGTAGCTTTGATGGAAACGTTTAAGGTCGTGATTGGCGGATGCCGTGAATTTGAAGATTACGCGGTGTTCTGCGAGTCGGTGGACGTATTTTTAAGCGAACTGAAAAAGAGAGGAACGATCTGCATTCTTTCGGGGACGTGCCGCGGCGTGGACAAAATGGGGGAGCGCTATGCGGCCGAGCGCGGCTACACCGTGCAGCGGTATCCTGCCGAATGGGGAAAGTACGGCCGTTCTGCAGGGCCGCGCCGCAACCGCGAAATGGTGGATGATGCGGATTTTGTTATTGCGTTTTGGGACGGCGAATCTGCCGGTACCCGTTCGCTGGTGGAATATACGAAGCGCGTGGGCAAGCCACTGCGCATTAAAAAGATCTAATCGTGGGCACGGTTGCAAATCGCGCTCTTTTCGTGTATACTGGACGTGTAAAAGGAGGTGGACGTATGAAACGATGCTGTGCATTGCTTGCAGGGCTGTTATGCCTTTTGCTGGCAGGCTGTCGGCAAGCCGTGCCGCCGACAACGACGACGAGTACGAGTACGTCCACCACGGTGGTGAGCCGTGCCACCGATAAAACGGAAATGGCAGAAGCCTCCGTTACCGCGGCAACGTCAACGGCCGAAAGCACGCAAACGGCGGCCACGGAAAGCGTTGGCAGTACGAAAACGGAGAGCACGGGCAGCACGACGGTGGCAAGTACAACGGTGACAACGGTGAAGCACACCGCTGCAGCTACAACGGCGGTAAAAACCACCGCGACGACGAGGACAAGCATCACCGTGGCAACGGTGACCACCGTTCCCACAACGACCGTAAAGACCACCGTGCACACCTGCACGTATGCCGAATGGACGGTGAAAAAGGCCGCCACCTGCACGAGCGAGGGGCAGGAGCAGCGTACGTGTGCCGTTTGCGGAAACACGGAAAGCCGTGCCGTTGTGAAGGCGGCGCACGCGTTTTCGGGAATCGGTGTGTGCAAAAAATGCGGCTGTGTGCGGCCGCATTCCGTTGTGAGTGTGGTCGAGCTGGGCGTTCCCACGAGCGAACGCTACGGCGTGGGGGCCGCGGCAAACACGGCGTGGGACGTGAAGATCCAAAACGGCTACGTCTACCGTGGGGCAGGGGATTACGATAAAAATTCGGGCTATGCGCCCGTTTTCGCCTACGGTATACAAACGCAGACGTGGCTGGAAACCGCCGTAGTGCCCGACGAAGCGGTGCACCGTTTTATCGAGTGGAACGGCACGCTGCTTGTGCCGGGAACCGATCCCATCGCAGGTTGGGATCTGGGGAATTATTACGTGCTGGAAAACGACACGTGGAAAACGGTGCGTACCATTCCGAACGGTGTGCACAACTTTGATATGGTGGAATTCGGCGGCAAGCTGTTTGCAGGCGTCGGTACCGAGAATTTTGATAACACGGTAGCGATGTCTATCGACGGCGGCAAGACGTTTTCCTTCGTGCCGCTGTATAAAGACGGCGAGCTGCTCGATACCTCATCGTATCAGTGGTCGCGCGCGTATGAGTTTGCGGTGTATAACGACACGCTGTATGCGCTGATCGCCTTCCGAAAGGCAACGGGAAGTCAGGCGATGCTGTTCCGTTACGAAAACGGACAGATGGTGTTCGTTGCCAATGTGGCGGCGCTCACCAAGGGGAAGAGCTATAATCGCAACTACTGGAACGGTAAGCTTGAATTTAAGGGTACGTATTATCTCACGGCGCAGCAGCTGTACGCCATCACGGATTTTGATACCCCTGCCTCGTATCAAACGCGCCGTATGCCAAACGGCGAAACGGTGGTGGATGCGCTGGTGTATGACGGGGCAATGTACGTGCTTGGGTTTACGCAAGACACTGCTACCTCGGAATACGATACGGTGATCTACCGCAGCGAAACGGGGGAGGCAGGCTCGTTTGAAAAGGTGCTGGAGTTTCGCTATGCGGCGCAGCCAAGCTCATTTGACACCGACGGCGAGCATTTCTACGTGGGTACCGCTGCGGCGGCCGACTCTCAAAAAACGGGAATGCTGTTGCAGGTTTGCCAATAAAAAAGCCGATGCCGCAGGCGTTTTATCAACGCCTGCGGCATCGTTTTTTGTGGCGCACGTTACGCCTTTCTTTCGGGGAAAATGGGTTTTGCGTTGCCTTCCTTGGCAAGCTGGGCATCCAGATCGGCGCGCCACTCGGTAACCACCGACGGTTGCTTTGCAATATCGTAGCCGCATTGCGCTTGCGCCATGCCTGCGTGCACCGCCGCCTTTAAGCCGAGCGAATGCCCCGACGCCGCAACGATACCCCACGAATGCCCCGGCGTGCCGTATACCCAGCCCCAGCCGTGCAAACGCGAGGTCGGCGTTAAGCGCGTTACGCAGCCTGCGTCGGTGGAAACGGGCGCGTTCACGTGTTGGCCCGTGGGTTTCTTAATTCCCGTGGGGATCACGGCTTCGCCTGCTTCAGGCTTGCGGCCGTTTACGTTTTCAAAAAGCTCGGCGGCAAACGCCAATTCTTCTTCGGTGTATTCGGGTGTCGGCACCTTTTTCATCGCTTCGTAGAAGAAATCGTTAAACGCCGAAATTTGAATACAGCCTGCCGCCATCACGTTCACGGTGATCTTGTGTTCAGTTTCGGTCATCAGCGCGGCGCCCTGCGCGATCTTCTTGATGCGTTCGAATACCTCGTATCCGTATTTTAAATCCTTGGTGCGCAGGAAATAGTGCACCGCCGCGTATTTCGGTACAATGTTCGGCTTTTCACCTGCCGACAGATACGAATAATGGATGCGCGTGGTCGGATCCACATGCTCACGCAGGTAGTTGATGCCCACGTTCATCAGCTCGCACGCATCCAACGCGCTGCGCCCGTCAAACGGTACCGAGGCGGCGTGCGCCGATTTGCCGAAGAATTCCACCTTGAAGTTGCAAAGTGAGTTTTGAATGTTCTCACGCACCTGCAGATCGTCATACTTGGGATGCCACGCCATACAGCAATCCAACCCGTCAAACACGCCGTCGCGCGCCATATGCATTTTGCCTTCTACGGTTTCTTCTGCGGGACACGCGAAAAATTTAACGGTGCCTGCCAGACCCTCGGCTTCCATAGCGCTTTTCAGCGCGATCGCTGCCGAGCCGCAGGACGGTGCCATTAGGCTGTGGCCGCAGCCCTGACCGCCGCCGTCCTTGGGAGCAGGATAGGGCTTTACCTCTTGCCCCAGCCCCGGCAGCGCATCGTATTCACCGATAAACCCGATCACGGGCTTGCCCGAACCCCACGTTGCTACCACGGTGTTCGCAGGCTTCGTGCTGTCGCAGCAGTTGAACGTTTCAACGGTAAAGCCGTGTTTTTCCATAAACGCCGCCGTCAGCTTGCAGGATTCGTATTCCTCCAGTGCCGTTTCCGCCAGTTCCCACAGCTGTTTGGAAAACGCCTTCACTTCCTCACCGTGCTCGCGGTACCATTGTTCGATCGTTGCATTCATCACAGTAAAACACCCCTTTGCGTTCGTTACTATTACCATACCATATTTCTGCCCTCAATACAATGGCAGTAACGAAGAAAATGCGAAAATGATGAAGGGATTTTATCGTCCTGCCTCCAACCGCTTTGACGGAACCGCTGCCAATCACGCACGCTCCCAACATACGCAAAATTATACCCCCGAGAATGGATTATCTCCATACTCGGGGGTATTGCCTCACAATAGCGACATTTAGTCCTCTATAATGCCGTCGTTATCATCCTCGCTGGAATAAACCTCATGGCCACAGTTGGAGCATTCCCAGCAACCATCCCAGTACATAATACCATCGCAATTAGGACAATTCTTAAAGTGTTTTTCTCCGCTGTCGCTTTCTAATTCGCCAGAACAATAAGGACATTCGCTATATTCGGACTCATCATAAACATTGTTGCAGAATGGACACATTTGCATCTTCATTACCTCCATTTTCATTTCCTTCTGTTTTACTCTCACCAGTGGCAGTCGAATTGTAGCATTTTCCGGCTTCAAATCCCATGTTATATGCAACACCTAAGTTGTTCACCATATTAAGTCGTCGCCATTGATTTGAGGCTAACCGGTAAATTAAATATCCCCCTCCAAGAACTATCGCCGTAGTTGCTGCACCTGAACCATAGCCATTAAGCCATAGCTTTTTAATGCCAGATCGCATACTGCCGTTCCCTATTACACAAAGTCCATGTGTCATATCGGGAGCCGTGTTTGCTTGCGCCTTCAATAGATCGTGAATATGTTGGCTCATTCGCATCACCTCCTTTTCCTTTCACCGATATTTTAACAGAAAAGGAGGATGCTGTCTTTCACGTGGTGTGAAATTTCGATTATTCTTCGGAATTTTCAAAGAATTTTTTGGCGTACGGATTTTGCATTAATGAAAAATCCAAAAGCAACTCATCACCAATTGCATTATTCATTTCAAAACTCAAAGAAGAGGAAATAGCTCCAAATTTATGACTTAATGCTAAATAATAATCGCCTAACTCAGAATATTCGCTATTGTGTTTAAGCTTGTAAATATTCACGATAATGTCAACTTGCGATTCTTCAACAAATTCTTTTCTTGCTTCGGCAAGTTCTGCTTGTTCGTCTGTGGGTTCACTTTCGAACGAAGGAAGATATCCTAACTTAACAACATCCTTAATCGTTAAGTTTTCCTTCTTAAAAACCGATGGGTTTTCGTACATTTCCGGCGAGATAAAAGATAAGGCAAACGCCATTAGCATATTCCACCACAGGATATTGGCGCACGCCTCTATCACATCATCTTCTACCGCTTTTTCATATAACTCAAGACATTTTACAACTTTATTTTCATCGCAACTTAAGCCTTGCAGTATTTCATCATATAATGCCAAATGAAGTTCGTATGCCTGACAAAAAAAGTGGTTTTCTAAGGCCTTATCGCTAGAAATTAGAGGGAAGAATTTGTCAAGCATCTTTTTGTTGAGTTCTTTATTGTTTGCTGGTTTTTGCGAGAAATTTTTTAGGTGAGAAAAATCACCATTTACTAACTCATCCTCGGTTATTCTATAGTGTTTAGCTATTTTTATAAGCGCATCTCTTTCGGGGATACGGTCACCTGTTTCATATTGAGAAATTGTCGATGGAGAAGAGCCCTCCATACCGATGGCAAATAACAAATCTAATTGTGTCTCTCCGAACGATTTCCTTAATGCCTTAATATTTGCGCCCAGTTTACTATACACCTAAAATCACCCGCTTCCATTGAAAGTAAAGTCTAATCACAAATAAATAATACCACAAAGAAGAGGACTCTTCAAGAAAAATGCTCATCAAAATCAACTCTGCCGATTTCCATTTCACACATTCGCAAAAAGAAACCTTCCTTGCTACAATGTAGTCAAAGGAGGTAAACAACTATGCTCAAATTCATTGAAGAGTTTTATTACGGCAATCTCGATCCGCAGGCGCGGAGCACCAAGCAAAACAAAACGGTGCAAAAACAAATGGAGGTGTTGATGCTAAACGGGGGTTTCCGCCACCGCGCCACCGAAATCATCAACCACGAACTGATATACACATAAGCAACAGCGGGTTGCTTGTGATTCATCGTCAAGGATGATATACTATTATAACAATGATAAAAGGCGGTGGCACGATGGAAACAAAAAATATTATTCTTGAACTCAGAACGAAAAAAGGACTTTCCCAAGACGAATTGGCAGAGAAAGTATTTGTAACCCGTCAGGCGGTTTCCCGTTGGGAGAATGGTGAAACGATCCCCAATACAGAAACGCTGAAACTCCTCTCCGAACTGTTTGATGTTTCTATCAATACGCTTCTCGGCGCGCCGAGACCGCTTGTATGCGCGTGTTGCGGAATGCCGATTGATGACAGCAATATCAGCCGCGAAAAAGACGGCGCATCCAACGAGAACTATTGCGGATGGTGTTACGCTGACGGCGATTTCACCATGGACTTCTGGAAACAATATGCCGCTATCGGTGGTAAAGAAAAGTTCGAGGAATTCAAACAGCAACTTGTTCACGAATTCAACACCTTGCTTCATATTGAAGGTTTACCAAAGGTTGAAAATCTGAACGTTCTGCCGGGCAGCTTTGTCAATTTGGAATACCGCCTGCCGAACGGACAAACGGTGAAATTTCTTGATGATAACGCCACCTATCTTGGCAGTCAATTAGAGTGTGAATTTGGTGGCAATCGTTGCTTTGGTATCGTCGCCAATATGGACTTTTTGCTCGTCTGCACCTACGAAGAAAACGGCGAAAATCCGGAACTCGTAATATACAAAAAGAGATAAAAATTGTCGCTGGGGTGGATTACTCCACCTCAGCGGCTTTTTACGTTTATCTGACTACTGAAGAATGACTATAGATATAGAATTCCTCTTGGCTCGGCATCCACTTCTTTTCCTTAGGAGGGAACGTCGAATCGAACGCCTCCACTGCGGCGGTATCTTCGCAGC
>JAZQTE010000088.1:0-1456 GCA_045630505.1 Acutalibacteraceae bacterium
GCAATGCTCCGGCTTTTGCTACGACGTTTATTACCAAGCCTTGGGCTTTGAAATCAAATATAACGGCGAAAAGCTGAACTCCTCGGTAACGATGCGCAAATACGCCGCCGAGTTGGGTATCCAAAAGCACGTGATGACCTGCAAGAAGGAAGCCGAGTACACCGAGGAAGACAAAAAACGCATTTCCGAAGAATTGCTCACCATGCTCGAGGCAGGCGATATTTTGATTATGGACCGTGTAAACGGCGGCCACGTAATGCTGTATGCAGGCAACGGAAATATCATTCACGCAGACGGCTCGTATTATAACGAAAAAAACTACACCGAGGTGTATGAGCCCACGGTGCGCCAGCAGCGCTTTGCAGACTATTTCCTCACGGAAGGCGGCAACGGCTATCTCTTTGCCTCCGATACGGGGCGCAAGGTAACGGAGCTTATGGTTTTGCGCCCCTTGGATGTTTGGGACGGTGAGATCCCCGAAACCACCAAAAACCGTATGAAGAATTTGAGCGGTGTGATGGCGCAAAAGCTTTGCTCACATAACGTTTCGCTAACGGCCGACGTGGGCGAAGAGATCACCTATACGTTTGAGCTGTACAACCAAAACGATAACGAAATCAAACTCACGGTGAGCGACGTTATCCCCGAAAACACGGTATATGTAAGCGGCGCCGAAGCGGTAAACGGCAGCACGCTGTCGTGGCAGGTAACGTTGCCTGCCAACACCCGTAAAACGGTATCCTACGCGGTGAAGGTAGCCGACACCGCCAAGCGCGGTGACGAGATCGTAAGCACAAGCGGCTTGGTGGGCGGCGTTCCCGTGAACTGCCCTGCCGTAGTAGTAAACAACACGCTCTCCCCTGCCGAACTGCAGACGCTCAAGGATACCATCACCTCGTATCAGCCGAGCGAAAACGCCAACGGCTTTGCTATCGTAAACGATATTTACAAGCAAGCCTTCGGCTGGGAGCCGATCTTCGGCAGCACCGATTTCACCGAGGTATACGAAGGCGAAAGCGGTCTGCTTGAGCAGAAAGCGGAAATGGTGAAGAACAAGCTGAGGTTCTGGCTGGAGCTGCGCGAAGACAGCAGCTACCGCCAAATGGTAGCCCCCAATCTGTACGGTGGCTACGGCACCAAGGAAGGTGCTTTCGGCAATCCCGTGGTGATGCCTGCCAAGCAGCAACAGTTTGTGGTCGGCGATATTCTCATCGCCAAGATCTTCGACGAGGAACACGTTTATCTGTATGCAGGCGACGGTGTTCTCTACGACGTGATGAACGGCTACAAGCTCGACGAGCGCAACGTGCGCGGCAGAATGGAATATTTCCTCTGCACCGATTTCGCCTACGCAGTGCTTCGCCCCTCATTGGTACATTAAAAAAAACGGGCGAGAGAGAATTTTATTCTCTCTCGCCCCTTGCTTTATTCTTTTTCGGGCGGGGTGGTGTAATTG
>JAZQTE010000089.1:0-2536 GCA_045630505.1 Acutalibacteraceae bacterium
TGCGCCAACGTGCTTTCCGCAAACGCCGACGCCGCGCCGATAACGGCGATCACCCACATCCAAAATACGCTGCCGAAGCCTCCCACGCACAGCGCTGTGGCCACGCCGATGATATTGCCCGTGCCCACACGCGACGCCGTAGAAACCATCAAAGCCTGAAAAGATGAAACACCCTTGCCGTCCGTCTTTTCGGCAACGGACTTGAATTGCTCACCCAACAAACGAAATTGCGCAAAACGCGTGCGTACCGTAAAATAAAGACCACCAAGCAACAGCAAAACAATCAGCACATAGCTGTACAACGCATCATTGATGGTACCGATGATATTTTCAAGCATACATTACCCCTCCGTCTTCGGTCATCTACAATAGTATACCACATCCTTATAAGCTTGCAACGAAAATCATCGTTCTTTAAAACAAATGCCATATCACCGACGGCTTCTTCGCAGGTTTTGGCACCTTTTTTGTCCAAAAAGGTTGCAAAAAGATAAGAAGTGTGGTATAAATGGTCTGTCTATGTTTCTTTTTAAAGGAGTTGGTTTTGTAATGGACGACAGTCCTGCGCGATATTTACTCTATATTATCGTGCTATTATTACTCGCCGGTTATTTTGCGGGAACAGAGATTGCCTTGGCTTCGGTCAACCGCATTCGTATCTCCACCCGCGCCGAAAACGGTGACCGCGCCGCCAAGCGTGTTCTGTACGTGCTGGATCATTTCGACAAAGCACTTTCCACGCTACTGATCGGCAACAACGTCACACACGCAGGGATCGCCACACTGGCTACCTTGTTTACTTACGCGTTGTTCAGCAGCGTTGAAACGCTGCCCGATTATGCGGTAACGATTTCCACGGTTATCACCACCGTTGTCGTGTTCTTTATCGGTGAGATGATTCCCAAATCGTTCGCCAAAACGTGTAACGAATCGTTTGCGATGATTGCGTGCGGACCTCTCATCTTTTTAATGAAGGTACTCACGCCGTTCAGTTTTCTGTTCTCGCTGTTTTCCGATCTCGTTAGCCGTCCGTTCAAAAAGAAGGCGGGCGAAACACCCACGGTGACGGAAGAAGAATTGTACGACATTATTGAAACCTATGTGGAAGAAAACGATCTTGATGAAGAAACGGAAGAATTGGTGCAAAACGCCATTGAATTTTCCGAATCCACCGTTAAGGACGTAATGACACCTTGGGAAAAGGTGATCAAGATCCACGAAAACACCCCTGCGGCCGACGTGGTGGCAACCATTAAGAGCTGCACGCACTCGCGCTTTCCGGTTGTTTGCGACAAGGGCTTGGTGATCGGCACGCTGAGTATGCGCTCCTTCTTGAAACGGTATCTTAAAAATCCCGATATTACGGTGCGCGACGTAATGGCCACGCCCGTCTATATTAATGACGATACACCCGTGGACGATCTGCTTTCCACGCTGTCGGGAAAACGCACTCACATTGCCTATGTGCGCGGCGGAAAAACGGTACTCGGCATCATCACCGTGGAAGATATCCTCGAAGAGCTTGTCGGCGAAATCTACGACGAAGAAGAAATCGGGGGTGAAGCGGATGCTTAACTATATCATTATCGTGATCTGCTTGGCCTTCTCCGCTTTCTTCTCGGGCTCCGAGATCGCGTACGCTTCGGCCGGCGAAGTGCGGTTGCGCTGTGCAGCCGAAGAAAAAGGATCCTTGGCAGCTCGCTTGGCGCTGAAAATACATAGCGATTACGACAAAGCGCTCGCCACCATTCTCATCGGTAACAATCTGGTGAATATCGCCGCCGAATCGGTGGCAACCGTGATTGTGATCTCGCTGCTTGGTGAATCGTTTGCGTGGGTAGCCACGATCGCCATGACGGCGCTGGTACTCATTTTCGGTGAGATCACCCCGAAGGTTATCGCCAAGGCGATGCCCGAAACCTTCGCCACCTTATTCGCCATTCCGCTGCAGGGGCTTGCCATCATCACCAAGCCGATCGTATTTTTGGTAGATTCGGCACTTAAGCTGGTATCGAAGCTGTGGATGCGAAACGTTGAGGAAACGCCGTCGGTGACGGAGGAAGAACTCGAAACCGTTATTGATACGGTGGAAGCCGAAGGCGTTATCGACGAAGATAAATGCGAGCTTATTCAGAGCGTGTTTGATTTCGGCGACGTGCAGGCCTACGAGATCATCACCCCCCGCGTGGATATGCTGTCGATCGACATGGAAAGTACCCACGAGGAAATGGTGGAGATCATCTTAAACTCGAATTATTCCCGTATCCCCTTCTACAACGATACGCCCGACCATATCGTAGGCGTGCTGCACGTAAACGTGGCACTTAAGGAGTTGGTGGAGAACCCGAACGTGGATCTTACCACGCTGCTGATGCCGACAGTATACGTGCATAAGACTATGCCGCTCGACGACGTGCTCAGCACGATGCGCCGCGAGCACAGCCACATGGCCGGTGTTACCGAAGAATACGGCGGCGTGATGGGGGTGCTCACGATGGAAGATGTGGTGGAACAGCTGGTGGGCGATATTTGGGAC
>JAZQTE010000090.1:0-4202 GCA_045630505.1 Acutalibacteraceae bacterium
TATTAAGCATTTCACACTGGCCGTGGTCGGTACACAAGGCTTCGGCGGCGCACAAGTCACAGCAGGCGGCATCGCCACCAAAGACGTTGATCCGCACACAATGATGTCCCGTTTGGTACGTGGGCTGTATCTCGTGGGCGAGGTGCTGGACGTTGACGGCGATTGCGGCGGTTATAATCTCCAATGGGCGTGGGCATCGGCCTTTGCCGCAGCAAAGGCGGTGTGCCGATGATCGAGGTCAGTAACCTGCGCTTACCGCTGTCGTACACCGATGACGAGCTGCGCCGCGCCGTAGCCACCCGTTTGCGCATAGCTAAAAAAGATATTCTCTCTTGTCGGCTGCATCGCCGCTCGGTCGATGCCCGTAAAAAGCCGAATTTGCTGTTTGAGATCACGGCAGGCGTTACCGTGCGGAACGAAGCTGCCGTGCTGAGGATGGGTCTTCCCCACGTCAAGGCGTACACGCCGCTCACCCTCACGCTCCCCACTCCGTCAAAAAAGCCTGCGCATCCACCCGTTGTCATCGGTAGCGGCCCTGCAGGCTTGTTTGCGGCGCTGGTACTCGCTCGCAGCGGTCTTTGTCCCATCGTTTTGGAACGAGGCGATGCGGTAGAGGATCGCCGCGAGGCTGTGAATCGTTTTCGCACCACGGGTGTACTAGACGTAAATTCCAACGTGCAATTCGGCGAAGGCGGTGCCGGCACGTTTTCCGACGGCAAGCTCAACACGGGTATCAACGATCCGCGCTGCCGCTTCGTGCTGGAGGAGTTGGCCGCCGCAGGTGCCCCCGAAGAAATTTTGTGGCAAGCAAAGCCCCACGTGGGAACCGACCGCTTATGCGCCGCCGTGCAAGGGCTGCGCCGCCAAATCATAGAGCTTGGCGGCACCGTGCGCTTTCGTGCGCAGGTGATCGGCATTCACGCAGAGCAAGGCGCATTGCAAGCCGTTCGCGTGCGCACACCGCAAGGGGAAGAAACCCTCCCCTGCGAACACGCGATCCTTGCCATCGGTCACAGCGCACGCGATACACTCACCATGCTGCACGAGGCAGGCGTTCCCATGGAACAAAAGCCGTTTGCGGTAGGCGTGCGTATCGAGCACCCACGCACAATGATCGACCGCAGCCAATACGGTGCGGCGGCAGGGCACCCTGCCCTTTCGGCCGCCGATTATAAATTAAACGTCCCCCTGCCGAACGGTAAAGGGGTGTACACGTTTTGTATGTGTCCGGGTGGCGAAGTGATCGCCGCCGCTTCGGAAGAAGGTGGCGTGGCGGTAAACGGTATGAGCGTTTTCGCCCGCGATGCCGTTAATTCCAACAGCGCACTGTTGGTGGGTGTTGCCCCTGCCGATTTAAATTCCTCGCATCCGCTGGCAGGCATTTCCCTGCAACGGCAAATGGAGCAAGCTGCTTTTAAGCTTGGCGGCAGCAATTACCGTGCGCCCGTGCAGCTGGTGGGCGACTTGTGCGCAGGCCGCGCCAGCAGCGCTCTCGGCGACGTTGAGCCATCCTACCGCCCCGGTGTCACTCCTACCGACCTGCGAGAATGTCTGCCCCCATTCGTGGTAGACTCCCTGCGTGCGGCGTTGCCCCGGCTTGGCCGCCGTTTGCAAGGGTTCGACCGTTACGACGCCGTACTCACCGGCGTGGAATCTCGCAGCTCGTCACCCGTGCGCCTGCCGCGCAACGAACAATGTCAATCGTCAATTACGGGCTTATATCCGTGCGGCGAGGGCGCCGGCTATGCAGGCGGCATCACCTCGGCCGCCGTGGACGGCATCCGCTGCGCCGATGCGCTGATACGAAATTTATGATAATAACAAAAAAACTCTGCACAAACTTGTGCAGAGTTTTTTGTTATGCTTCAGGATGTTCGGCAAACCAAGCTTTTAAATCAATGATTCGCTGATTGCGGCTGCCGCGGAACTGCAATTCCAAATCCCGCTCGGCCTCAATATACGGGCCATCAACCAAGGTATCCACCAAACCGAGCAGCCGACGAACGGCAGGTTCGGTTTCGCCTTTTTTCAGCAGCTGCTCCAAGGTATAGCCGGAATAGGCAAACACGGTTTTCCCCATCGCCTTCACCTGCTGTGCCAGCTCGCACAGCGCTTCGGCTTGGCAAAACGGCTCGCCGCCCGAAAGTGTCACGCCCGAAAGCAACGGATTTTCACGCATCTCCGCCACAAGCTCTGTGATGGTACGCTTGGTTCCGCAGCCAAAAGCGTGCGATTGCGGATTGTGGCAGCCGGGGCAGTGGTGTGGGCAGCCTTGCACGAACACCACGTATCGAAAGCCCGGCCCGTCCACAATGGATTCCGGCTCAATACCGCAAATATCAATCACTGAGTCCATGCTTGACTCGCTCTCTCTCCTCGGCGCGCTTGGCGTTGTTGAAACGATCGGTCGTACCAACCAGATAGCCCGTGATACGGCGGATGCGCTCGAATTTCATATCCTTACCTACTTCGGTAACACACGTTTTCTTTTCCATTTGTCAAACACTCCTTTTCAATTATTCACAACCACAGAAATGTGGCATGTGGGGATACAGTTTACGCAGCTCGTTGAGCTTTTCAATGCTCACAGCCTCGCCTTCGCGGCGGCCGCAGCGCGGGCAAACCTCGTTAATAACACCGGTGTAGCCGCAAACGGGATCGCGGTCAACGGGGTGGTTTACGGAACCGTAGCCAACGCCCGCTTCCTTCATACAACGGATAACCGCTTCGAAGGCTTCGAGGTTCTTGCAGGTATCACCGTCAAGCTCGACGTAGCTGATATGGCCTGCATTCGTCAGCGCGTGGAAGGGGCCTTCAATGGCGATCTTCTTGTAGGCGCTGATGGGATAATACACCGGCACGTGGAACGAGTTGGTGTAGTATTCACGGTCGGTCACGCCCGGAATGGTGCCGTACAGCTTCTTATCGATGCGGATAAAGCGGCCGCTCAAGCCTTCGGCAGGGGTAGCCAGCAGTGTGTAGTTGAGCCCCGTCTGCTTGGATTGCTCGTCCATACGGTTGCGCATATACGTGATGATCTCGAAGCCGAGCTTGCGGCTTTCTTCGCTTTCACCGTGATGCTTACCCGTAAGTGCCTTCAGCGTTTCGGCCAAGCCGATGAAGCCAACCGACAGCGTACCGTGCTTGAGCACCTCTTCCACACCGTCATCGGGACCGAGCTTTTCGGAATCGATCCACACGCCTTGCCCCATCAGGAACGGATAGTTGCGCACCTTCTTGCCGCACTGCACCTTAAAGCGATGCAGCAGCTGACGGCAAACGAGATCGATACGCTGATCCAGCAGGTTGTAGAACTTTTCAATATCGCCCTTCGCTTCGATACCGATACGCGGCAGGTTGATGGACGTAAAGCTCAAGTTGCCGCGGCCGCAGGTGACCTCGCGTTCTTTATCGTACACGTTACCCATAACACGGGTGCGGCAGCCCATATACGCCACCTCGGTGTTGTAATCACCGGGACGGTAGTATTGCAGGTTAAACGGTGCATCCAAGAAGCTGAAGTTCGGGAACAAGCGTTTCGCCGAGGTCTTCATCGCCAGCTTGAAGAGATCGTAGTTGGGATCGCAGGGGTTGTAGTTCACGCCTTCCTTCACCTTGAAGATCTGCACGGGGAAGATGGGCGTTTCGCCGTTGCCAAGGCCGGAATCCGTGGCCATCAGCAGGTTGCGGATCACCATTCTCGCTTCGGGCGAGGTATCGGTACCGTAGTTCACAGAGCTGAACGGCACCTGCGCACCGGCACGGGAGTTCATGGTATTGAGGTTGTGCACGAAGGCTTCCATAGCCTGATAGGTTGCACGGTCAGTCTGGCACCAAGCGGTAGCCGCCGCAAATTCGTGAGCTTCCAGTGCTTGCTCGGCGGTGATCACTTGGAAACCGCCCGCCTGCTGATGCTTCGGCAGCCAATTCGTCAGCACGTGCGCCACGTCTTCGGTGTTCCCCATCGTAACTTCCACGCCAATGCTTTCGCGAGCCGTGGCAGCCAATGCCTCGGCATCCGTTGCGCTCATACCGAATTTCACAATCAGGAATTCCGCCAACGCGCGGAAATATTCGCGGCGATAGGTCTTCGCCACACCGGGGGCCATCGCATAGTCGAAGTTCGGGATACTCTGGCCGCCGTGCATTTCGTTCTGGTTGGCCTGCACCGCAATACACGCCAACGCCGAATAGCTCTGAAT
>JAZQTE010000091.1:0-3290 GCA_045630505.1 Acutalibacteraceae bacterium
TTGCGATAGTGTGTGCCGTTCACGTCTGAGTTAAGCGCAGAGCCTCCGCTTTTCATGCGCTTGTCAACGATAACACCGCTGTCTATGCTGTTGTTTTCGTTAATGATCGCGCCGGCCAACATGCACGCAAATAAGCTAAAACAACAAACAATTGTGATGGTTGCGAGTATTGTCGCGGGGGAGATTTTACGAAGCATCATCATCCATCGCCTCCTTTAGTTGTTCAATCACACTTCCGCCGTATGCGCTCTTAGTGATTTCAACAAATTCTTCCACGGTGTACATACCGTTTTCAAGATCAATGCCGTGATCTCTTACAAAGGCGTTCCTCCCCATCTCGCAGGAACCGGTGAGCTTGTTGTGCCACACCCAAAACTCTTTTGCAGGGTATTTCGTACCGAGCTTAAACCGTTTCAGAAACGCCTTGATCTTTTTGTCGGTGTCCATGTTTGCGAATATCTTTTCTTGAAGAGCCTCCTGCGCCTCGCGGATATTAACCCCATGAGCAAAGAGGTTGTTCCCTTTTACAACACAGCATTGTGTAACGGTTAAATCTTTGTTGACGATATATCCGTGTGCGACATTTCCTCTGCAAAAATGAATTATCGTGGCCACATCATCGATGTAATAAACCGGCATTCCGAGAAAAGAGCGTATGCCGTCGCCGTAGCCGTAGCCGCAGCCGTCGCCGGAGCCGTCGCCGTCGCCGTAGCCGCAGCCGCAGCCGCAGCCGTCGCCGTAGCCGGAGCCGTCGCCGTCGCCGTAGCCGTAGCCGGAGCCGGAGCCGTCGCCGTCGCCGTAGCCGACAGCTAAGAACCGCTTAATCCTATCGTTCAGAGTTTCCATTCTTTCACTCCCTTGATGTTCTTTGCGGCCTTTCCTGTGCAAGGGATAATTTGGACGGGATTTGCTACCACCATGCGTTCTATGGTTACTGTAAACTTGCACGAACCGGGGGCTTTGGTGCCGTCCGTGGCAAGTTGTTCAACGGCCGCCGCTCCGTCCCAATACCACAGTTTACGAACATCGGTCATTTCAACCTCGTGTTCATTTCTGCTTTCGATTTTGCCAAAGAAAACTCCGGCGCGGTCACATCTGACGATATAATACTGATTGTTACTCATGATTCTTTCTCCTTAAAAAATTACATACAAATTTCTTTAAAATACGGAAGCTCTTCAATCCATTTGCAAAACTCAACCCATTCGTCGAGCTTGTGGTTCTTTCGGGCGTGGTACATATTTTTAAGCACCTGGTAGTTTACAAGAGCTGTCCGGCGTTGGTTGTAGGACGTGGGAAGAAGCTGGATCAGCTGCCACCAATCTTCCTTATCTTTGTTTCGGATATACAATCCGCGAAAAAAATTCAAACACGATATAATCGTATTCAATGTCGGTTGAACCACATCCGGATTCAAATGTTCAATCGAAAAATCGTCAACCGTAAATTCCTTCGCGTGGATTTTGTGCATTGTTGAGCAAGAGTTTGCTACCGTGCCCACCTTATATGTGTCGTATTCTTTCCACCAGTACAGCGGTGCGGTAATATCCATTGTCACCGTAATGAACCGCAGGAATTTTCCGTGATCGGGGCCGGCTGCGGATAACTTTTTCATCAGCGCAAGGTCTTTTTCGCCTACAAAAAACGCATATGGGGCAGTTTCAAGGGTCTGCGGGTCTTCGATATGAGTTTCATAGCTGTCTGACAGTTTCCAAGAGTTCATGGGGTTTCTCATGCCACGAATGGCGGCCTTCCATCCAGATATTTCGACGTTTTCTATACGAATCATTCTTGATTTCTCCTAATTTTCTCACAGTTTCCTGTGCATTTCTTTTTTGTACAATTAAGGCATATTTGTATTTCTTTCTGTTCCCTTTTGCTGATCTTTCTCCCGTCAACTTTAAGGGGAACGTCACTTTCCCAAGGGCGGCTGCCTCTGATCGAAGCCGCCCTTCCTGTCAAGAGTGATTTAAGGTCTTCGATCATCGGCCTGTGCTACCGAATCCGTTTTCTCCGCGTTCGGTTTTACCGTCGTAGAGATCATCGACGGATTCCACGATATCGATATTGTCGGGGATATATACGGGGACGATTACAAGCTGCGTGATTTTATCCCCTGCGTCAAAACGAATGTCGTGTTCGCCGTGGTTATACAGCTTCACGGCTATGCTTCCGGTGTACCCAGCATCGATCAATCCGGTGCTGGTGATACCGTACTTTGTGTTAAGGCCGCTTTTGCTTACCAGCAAACCGGCAAAACCGGGCTGAATTTCAACGTGAACGCCGGTATCGATCAGAACAGATTTCCCTTTCGGGATAAAAATATCTTCCGGCGTTCTCAGATCAAGTCCCCCGTCGGTCGGGTGCCCTCTAAGGGGCATAAACGCCCCGTTGTCAAGTTTAATTCTCATATGTACCTCACTTTTTGTTCATTTTGCATCCCGCCATATAGATAAGCAGGAAGAAAACTATCACGGTCGAAATTACACCAACGGCGAACCCGAACCAATATGGGTCAACGTACATTACTGTGTGTCACCTCCGAACACAATCTGAATAGCTTCCGAGATGGAAGTGCACCATCCCGCTATTGCTCCCGATTTTCGCATGGCTTCAAGGAAAGCGAGCTGATCCTTGCGCGGCTTTTCTCCGGGAAGTTTTACTTCTACATAGAACGCTTTGCCGTCCGGGCGGTGGCCCCACACGTCGGATTCGCCGGGTTTACCGATGGTTACGGTTGCGCCGTACTTGGTATAAAATTCTCCCACGGTGTGGTTCACGGCGAAGCAGCCATGCTCACACAGGGCTACAATGATCTGGTTTTGCAGTGATGTTTCTCTGTTTATTGAATAACACCTCTTTGTTAAAGTTTTATAGTTAAATCTTCATAAAACACGCCCAAAAGGTATTCATTTTCTTTCCGCTATGATGCCCGAACAAAGGCTTTTGGCCAATGGCTTTCCAGACATCTGCGGCTGGGATTTGTACCTCGCTCCACTTAAAAATCAACACACCATCCGGTTTGAGAACACGCATACACTCTTCAAAACCGTCTCGCAACATTTTAGGCCAGTTGTCGTTTAGTGTGCCATATTTCCGGGCAAGCCAAGAGGTTTCTCCTGCGCTTTTTAAATGCGGAGGATCTAATACCACAAGCGAAAATGTGTTGTCTTCAAACGGCAGATTTGTGAAATCACAGGTCACATCAGGATCTATAATGCATTTTCTTTCGCTATCGCCCCATACACCGGTGTATTCCTCCTTCCTTTTGTCACAATACACAGCAGCAG
>JAZQTE010000092.1:0-3155 GCA_045630505.1 Acutalibacteraceae bacterium
ATTGAAAATGACCGTTACGATCAGCCTTCGTATTTTGGAGCAGGTACGTGAATATCTCATAGAACCGTAAAGCAAAGCCGCCTTCCCATAGGAAGGCGGCTTTTTATATGCTGTCGTAGCGATCACGCAGAAAATCAACGAACAATTTCACGTTGCCTTGATACGCTTCTTTTTTGTAATACGCATTGATAATGCGAAGCTCATCAAAATCCGCAATATCCAAAAAATCGGCATCGGACATACGCGGCTTTTGCTTGTTGCCCATCGTCACACCCAAAGCCGCCCCCGATGATATGTACATATTATAGCAAACGTAATCGTTGCATTCCATAATCACACGGGGCGTAAATCCGTTTCGCTCGCAAGCCGCCACAAACTTTTTGAAAACGCCGCTTTCGCTGTTCGGCGTTACAAACACGCGGTCGCGCAGGTGATTAAGCGTAATCTTGCGCCCACACAGCACGTCCCCTGCCTTGGCCTCCACACGAATGCGCTGGCGAAACAGCTCAAACGTATCGTAATCCACCAGCGTATCGTCACGCGGGCCAACCACGATATCATAGCCGCTTGATTGACTGTCGGGCCCTGCGATATCAATTTTAAAGGCTACTGAGGGATAAATCTCTTGAAACTTGAGCGCGTGATACGCAATCGAGCGCCGTGCCGAACGCACCAGTACAGTCAGCGGTGCTATATCGGCGTGATCCGCCGTCACGGCCCCCACGCCCTTTTGCAATTCTTTTAAGGAAATGTCCACGCTCTTTAAAAACTGTTTTCCTTTTTCGGTTAAAAAGATGCGGTTGCCCGTTCTCTCAAACAACGCCACACCCAATTCGTTTTCTAAACGGCGAATAGACGATGACACCGACGACACGGGCACCATATATTTCTTTGCGGTTTTCGTAAAGCTTTCGTCAAGTGCGCTCTCAAAAAAGTAACGCAGCTGCAACATTTCCATACCGTTTTCACCTCGCTATTTTCATTTTACCACATAATGAAAGTGAAATCAAGTACACATTATCTTATTATTTACAATTCATAAGCCTGCTTTTATAATTATTAAGGAATATATAATTTAAAGGAGGCTCCTTTATGACCATCCGCAAACGATTATTAGCCCTGCTGCTATCACTGGCGCTGCTCGTCAGCACTGCCGTAACGGGGCTTGTGTTGCCCGCATCCGCCGAAGGCGACACGTTCAAGCTCGCAAAGAGTGAATATTTCATTGCACCGCCGCCGACGTCAGGCTACTACGAGTACGGGGCTGTTGCGCCGCTGAATCTTGACGGCACCCCGTACACCGGAGAGCTGACCTGGGCGTCGGCCGACACTTCGCTTGTAAAAATCTCCAACACTGCTACCGGCCTTTTTTACAGCGTGTTCGACTCCTCCGGAACAACGACGATCACCGCGACAAACAGCGTCGGTGAAACTCACTCCTGCGAAGTGACCGTAGCCTTTGACGGTGATGTTCTTTCCGGTGGCGATTTTGAAACCGTTGCCAGCGGCACCACCAAGTGGAAAAACATCATTAAAGACGGTGCGGGCCAAATCGTCACGGAAGAAGACGGCAACCACGTGTTAATGATGCCGGCAGGCACATCGACGGGCACGTCCACTATGTACTATTCACTTCCCGTCTTTGGTGGAAGAAAATACACCCTCTCCTTTGATGTAAAGGGATCTCCGTCTTCCTCACAAGCGGTTTATATCACAAACACCTCCAGTGGCGGCGGTACGAAAACCGTTTATCCCACCGCCAATGCGTGGAAACACTATTCGTACACGTTTACCGTCAAGGAAAGTCCCAACCGTTCCAGCATTTTGTCGATCGCCAACAAGTCAACCGCCGGCGATATCTATTACGATAACTTTACACTGACCGCCGTTGGCACGGCTACCTCCATCACGTTAAACCAAACCGAAGCCACCATCGGTATCGGTGAGACTCTCCCCCTTTCCGTAACCGCAGCGCCCGAGGGTGCTACGTTGAACCGTGTACAATGGACCACCGACAACGATGCCGTTGCCACGGTGGATAAAAACGGCACCGTCACCGCCGTAGGCGCAGGCGATGCCGTGATCACCGCCAAATCGGGTTCCTTGGAGGCAGTTACCTGCACCATCACCGTGCTGGATAACCTGCTGAAGGTAACGCCCGATACGGCACTGCAAAACGGCACCATCACCGTCGCTGCAGAAAACGAAATTCTGCAGGAAGGCGACATCATCACCGTGACCGCCACCCCCGCCGAGGGGTACGTTATGGTACCCGGCAGTTTAAAATACGTTACCAAAAACGGCAATGAGGTTCGCATCTTAAACGAATCGCTGACAGAAGCGCCCGTGTTCGGCCGTGAATCCACGGGCACCTCCTTCCAATTCGCTATGCCGGCAGAAAACGTTACCGTAAAAGCGGAATTCCTTTCTGCTGCACAACAAAGCTTTGCCATGGAAACCATCGGCACATCATTCCACTACGCCTATAACGAAAACGGCGAAAAAGAATACGATGGCATCCGCTTCCTCACCCGTTTTAATCTGGCAACCAAATTTGATAAAGCCGCAAACACGCTCACCGTCATCTATAACGGCACGGAATACACCGTCTTAGAGCTTGGCGCGTTGCTCAAGCGCCGCGAGAACGCCACGGCGCTCACGTATGAAAACGCCGTAGCGAACAGCAGCGTAGAAGGTGCAAACCGAATGTGGATAAGCAAAGCGTATTCGGCCGATACTACCACGTTCCGCTTGGTGGATTACACCGATAGCTATCTCGATTTCGCTACCGTGATGATGACGAAGCACACAGACCGCTTCTACACGGCGCGCGGCTATGCGCTGTTGGAGGACGCAAACGGCAACACCGTCACGTTGGAGGTGAGCGAGCTCACCAACAGCATCAGCGCGGTGCAAGGAAAAATCACGTTTAGCAAATCGGCATCGCACGCCGCATCGCAAACCGTTTCTCCCGGCAAGGATGTAACGTATTCGATCACGTTGAAAAATGATGCCGATCAGCCCATCCCCGTCACGGTAACGGATACTATCCCTGCCATTGCCGAATACGTCAGCGGCTGCGAAGAGGTATCGGGCGACCTGCTTTTGTGGGATGTAATGGTGGCCCCGAAATCCACCAAGGTGATCAACTACAC
>JAZQTE010000093.1:0-1756 GCA_045630505.1 Acutalibacteraceae bacterium
TGAACTCCACGCTGTCCCCGAAGCATCTGCGTGAATGGTGCCTTACCACCAAAGCGGCCGACGACCTTCTCGCCGCCGCGTTTGAAAAATTAGATTTGTCGGCGCGTGCGTACGACCGCATTTTAAAAGTGGCTCGCACCATTGCAGACCTCGATAACAGCGAACAGTTGGATGCCAAGCACGTGGCGGAGGCCATTCAGTACCGCAGCTTGGATCGCAAATATTGGTCGAACAGGTGATACTATGAATTCTCTTTTTACGTATAATAATGACTACGCCGCCTACGAGCGCAGCCAGCCGCCTGCCTACCCGTGGAACCGCTTGAAGCGTGAGGATATTCCCCGTTTCATCAAGGGCGAAGACGGCTGGTGGTACAATCCTGCCGCCGTGGACTCGGATACGGCGCTGCTCAGCTGCGTGGGGGATTTGATGGCCGAGCCGCGTATGACAGAAGCTCACCGCTACGGTGACAGCTACTTTTTCCATCCGCTGTTCTCCTATGTGCGCCACATTTTTCACACATCGGATTTTTGCGTGGCGAACCTCGAAACCACGCTTACCGATCAAACACCCTATGCAGGCGACTATCATTGCATCGCAGGAAAATACCATTGCAACGCCCCTGCCTGCTATCTGGACGCCGTGCGCTACGCAGGCTTCGATGCTCTCGTCACCGCCAACAACCACAATTGCGACAGCGGCGTGGGCGGTCTTGTCGATACGCTGAACGCCATTGACGCGCACGGCTTTATGCGCACGGGTTCGTTCTTGCCGAATGAGCAGCAGCGCGTGCTGTACGTGAAGATAAACGGCATCAAGGTCGCCATTTTGTCCTACGGCACCCGTTACAACGACCTTGACGATTGGCATTTCACCGAGCAGGGCCGCCGTCAGCTTCTCAATTGGTTCGATAAAGAAACCTGCCGCCGCGAGATCGCCGAAGCCCGTGCCCACGGCGCAGAATTCGTGCTGTGCTATATGCACTGGGGCATCGATTACGAGGAAGCCCCCAACGAACGCCAGAAAAACCTCCTCAAAGACTTGGAGGAATGCTGCCCCGATTATATCGTGGGCAGCCACACGCATTGTCTGCAGCAGCACCACGTAGCCAACCGCAGTGACGGCAAGCCGCTGCCGATGATGTTCTCGATGGGCAATTTCGTCACCAACGAGCGCCGTGAGCTGTGCAAGCACACGGGCATTTTGCAGCTCACCCTGCGCCGTGAAAACGGCGGTATCACCGTGGGCGAGCAGCTTATCCCCTGCTACGTGTTCGATGAATTCGGCACGGGACGCTTCTGCGTCGTCCCCACCGATACCACGTTAAACGGCGGCTACGACCATCCGCGATTCCGAGAAATTAACAGCTATATCCGCTCTCGCGTGGGCGATGCGCTTGCGTTCTATCCCTCGCGCGAGCTGCGCTTGTCACAGTTGTGCGAAGCCTTGGGGCTTCCCACCCCCGAGCACGACGTTCCCCTCACGGGTATGGCGTTGCAATCGGGCGATATTCAAAAAGGCTGTGCGTATTTTCAGTTCGGCGAGCCAACGCTGGCCGACCGCCGCCGCGCCTTGGCAGCGCCCTGCGCCGTGGCGTTCACCGCCGATCCCATTCCGGGCGTGCGGTGTATTTTGTCGAATGCTGTCGAAGACCTTGCTAAAAAAGCGTTTACGCTGTTTCGCGCGTTTGGCGGCGATACCAAGACCGTCGTGGTAGCAGGGCTTGAGAAAAAAACCGAAATCAAAGACACCATAG
>JAZQTE010000094.1:0-1832 GCA_045630505.1 Acutalibacteraceae bacterium
TACGCATAGCATACAGCTTAAGCTCGGCATAGTGGGTGGTGGCGATAACGGAGCTGCCGGTTTTTCTGCAGAACTCAATAAGCGCAATTGCCAATGCTGCACCCTCCGCAGGGTCAGTGCCGGCACCCAACTCGTCAAACAACACCAAGGTATCGCTGCCACATTGATCGACCACATCCACGATTGTGCGCATATGGCTAGAAAATGTGGATAAGCTCTGGGTGATGGATTGCTCGTCACCGATATCGGCCAGTACGGTGCGAAACACCGAAAAGGTGCTGCCGTCACTCACGGGAGGCAGCAAGCCACACTGTACCATCAGTGTAAGCAAGCCCAGTGTTTTTAAGGTTACGGTCTTGCCGCCCGTGTTGGGGCCGGTGATAACGAGCGTATCAAAATCAAAGCCCAGCTCCACGTCGATGGGGACTACGCGGTCGGCCGGAATAAGAGGATGGCGTGCGCGCCGCAGACGAATGCAGCCGTCCTCCGTTACGGTGGGGCGAGAGGCTTTCATAGCATAGGCCAAGCGAGCCTTGGAGAAGATAAGATCCAGCTCAATGAGCGTGGTGTAATCCTGCAGAATGGCATCAGCAAACGAGCCGGCCTGCGCAGAAAGCTCCTGCACGATGCGCTCGATCTCCGCGGCCTCGCGGGATTCCCACAATTTTAAATCGTTGTTAGCTTCCACGGCACCCATCGGTTCAATAAACACCGTAGCGCCCGATGCCGATGTGTCGTGCACCAAGCCGGGTACGTCGCCGCGGTGCTCCGCTTTTACGGGAACCACGAAACGTCCGCCGCGAATGGTGATAACGGGATCTTGTAATACTTTTTGTGCGTTGGGAGAATGAATGAGCTTATCCAATTGCTCACGCACACGGGTGGAGGCCGCACGCATACGGCGGCGAATATCGGCCAGCGTGGCCGAGGCGTGGTCGCTTACCTCGTCTTCGGAAACGATGGCAGTACGAATGGTATCCTCCAAATATTTGTTGGGTGCGAGCAGCGAAAAGCGTTCGTCCAAGCAGGTGGAGATGCCCTCGCAGTGCTGATGCCATTCCTTGAGCGACCGAATAACGCGTAACGTGTTGGCGATGCGCAATAATTCGGCCAACGACAGCGAAGCCCCTGCTTGCGCGCGGCGCAACGCATTGGATACGTTGGAGGCGCCGCCGAAGGACGGCGCACCGAATTTTGCCATCAGCATCACGGCGGCATCGGTTTCTGCGAGCAGCGACTGCACCTCACCGATATGCGAGGACGGACGCAGTGCGCGTGCGGCATCGGCTGTGTCGGCGCAAGAGGCACCTGCTGCCAGTAGCTCTAAAATTTTATCCAGTTCCAGCGAACGGTAATGCCTGTTCATACGATCTCCTTATGTAACGCTGTGATAAAAATCCAGCGTGTTAAAGCCGCGCCCCAGCTGGGCGAGCAGAAATTTCTCCGTAACGTCGCACAAAGCCGCCGTTTCCGCTTCGGGCAGTGAGAACGCAAAGCAGCGTTCAAACGGGGCGTATACGATATGCCGCATCGCCGCCAACACGGTGGGGGATACGGGGAGTGACGGAATAGCACCGCGGCAAGTATCGCAGAGCAAAACGCCCTGCACGTGAGAAAACCACGTACCGTTATCGTTGCCGCAGCCTGCGCAATCCGCCACGGCAGGCATATAGCCGGCTTGGCACAGCAGGCGCAGCTCGGTAACGGCCTTGAGCAGCGGCAGAGGACGTTCGCCCTCGGCCAAATAATGCAGTGAGTTGAGCAGCAGCCGCAGCGCCTCCTCGGCAGGCTCCTCTTGCGGCCCAAGTACGCCTGCCAGCTCACAAAAATAT
>JAZQTE010000095.1:0-5756 GCA_045630505.1 Acutalibacteraceae bacterium
GCATCCAAGGCGATAAAGGCGACAAGGGTGACAAGGGCGACCAAGGCGAACAAGGCATCCAAGGTGAAAAAGGCGACAAAGGCGACAAGGGCGACAAGGGCGACCAAGGCATCCAAGGCGATAAAGGCGACAAGGGTGATCAAGGCGAACAAGGCGAGCAAGGTATCAGCGTTGTGGGTGCCGAAATCAACACCAACGGCGAATTGGTGCTGATCTTCTCCAACAACCAACGCGCCAATGTCGGCAACGTGATCGGTGCCAAAGGCGATAAAGGTGACCAAGGTGATAAGGGCGACAAGGGTGATAAGGGCGACCAAGGTGACCAAGGCATCCAAGGTGAAAAAGGTGACAAGGGTGAACAAGGTGTCAGCGTTATCAAAACCGAAATCAGCGCTTCGGGCGACTTGGTAATCACCCTGTCGGATAACACCGTATCCAATCTCGGCAAGGTGATTGGCGATAAGGGTGAAAAAGGTGACAAAGGCGACAAGGGCGACCAAGGTGAACAAGGCATCCAAGGCGAAAAGGGTGACAAGGGTGAACAAGGCGACCAAGGTGAAGCCGGCGTTGGCATTGCTACTATTGCCATCGAAAACGGCAACCTGAAAATCACCCTTACAAACGGAACCACTCTCGACCTTGGTAATATCAAGGGCGAAAAAGGCGATAAGGGCGAACAAGGTGAACAGGGTATCCAAGGTGTTCAAGGCCCTCAAGGTGTCCAAGGTGATAAGGGTGATAAGGGCGATAAAGGTGACAAGGGTGACCAAGGTGTTCAAGGCGAAGCCGGCAACGGCATCGCTTCTGCCACCGTGACCGAACAAGGAGAGCTGGTCATCACGTATACCGACGAAACCTCCGTCAACCTCGGCAACGTCATCGGCGCCAAAGGTGACAAGGGTGACCAAGGTGAACAAGGTCCCCAAGGCGCCCAAGGTATTCAAGGTCCCCAAGGCGAACAAGGCGCCCAGGGCGATAAGGGCGATAAAGGTGACGCCGGTGTTGGTGTTGACAACGTAGAAATCAACGCCGACGGCGAGTTGGTCATCACCTATACCGACGAAACCTCCGTCAACCTTGGCAAGGTTATCGGCCCCAAGGGTGACAAGGGTGACCAAGGTGAACAAGGTCTCCAAGGCGACCAAGGTGAAAAAGGCGACAAGGGCGACAAGGGCGAACAAGGCATCCAAGGCATCCAAGGCGAAAAAGGCGACAAGGGTGACACGCGCGCACAAGGCGACCAAGGCATCCAAGGTGAAAAAGGCGACAAGGGCGACAAGGGCGACAAGGGCGACAAGGGCGAACAAGGCATCCAAGGCGATAAAGGCGACAAGGGTGACAAGGGCGACCAAGGCGAACAAGGCATCCAAGGCGAACAGGGCGTTGGTGTTTCCAAAGTGGAACTTATCAACGACGAACTGGTTATCACCCTTTCGGATGACACGGTTATCAATCTCGGCAACGTCAAGGGCGACAAGGGCGACAAGGGCGACCAAGGCGATCAAGGGATTCAAGGCGTTCAGGGTGAACAAGGTATTGGCATTGCCAACGTAACGATGGATGCCGACGGTCACCTGCACGTGACGCTGACAACGGGTGTTACCACCGATCTCGGCAACGTGAAAGGCGCCGACGGTGAAAACGGCGTGGGCATTGACGAAATGTATATCCAAGACGGCCACTTGTACGTAAAGAAGACCACCGATACCGCCGCCGTTGACCTTGGCTCTATCAAAGGCGACAAAGGCGACAAAGGCGAGCAAGGTGACAAAGGCGACAAAGGCGACAAGGGTGATAAAGGCGACAAGGGTGATAAAGGCGACACCGGCCGAGGGATTGCAAAGACCGAAATCATCAATGGACACCTTTGGATAACCTATACAGACGATTTAGAAAACCCGATTGACGTAGGTGTTGTAGGAAAAACCCAAGAACAATCCGGCGAACTGGTTTTTGTATTGTTAGACGATGGAACTTACGGCGTAAAAGCGGCTGAAAATTATTCCAGTGCCGCACTGGTAATCCCTGAAAAGTATAACAACTTACCCGTAACGCAGATTATGGAATACGGTTTTTCTGAAAAATATATTATCGAAAGCGTTTCGCTTCCGACAACGCTTTTAAAAATTAACGAATACGCTTTCCATAAATGTGTAAATTTAACAGAAGTGGTGATTCCGTATACTGTTAAATCGATTGGAAAATGCGCATTCTTAGATGCAGGATTAACGAGTGCAACACTATCAAACCCGGACGATTGGGCTTGCGGAACTGAATATTTTGAATGGCCATATTACAGTATCACCGATTATTCCAGTTCAACCGTGAAAAAGTACGACTTATCGGATGCGGCGAATGCAGCAGCCGCTCTAAAAGGGCCTGTTGAAATTGAATATGTACGAGTTCACCCCACATCGGGTTGGAAAAGCGAATACAGAAATGTTCACTGGTACTTACAGGATTGGATTTGCACAGCAGAAACCGACGGTGTTTTTACATACGTCTGGCAGAATGATGGCACATACGGGGTGAAAGCGACAAAACCCTTTTCCGAGACTGATATCACCATTCCTTCCACCTACAAAGGCTTCCCCGTTACCATTCTTAAAAATGCTTTCCGTTCCATAACTTCAATTGAAAACGTTATTATACCCGAAGGAATTACCAGCATTCCTACATTCGCTTTTTATGGTTGTGAAAATTTAAAAACAATCTCTATTCCTAACAGTGTCAAAACCATTGGCGGCAGTTCATTTTATCTTACCGGTTTACAAGATGTGTATTATAATGGTGAAATTGGAGAAAGAGACGGCATAACCATCAGTGACAGCACTATAAAAGAAGAAACCGTTACATGGCATTATCTAGATCCTGCTTTGGACGCCAACGGTTTAGAATATGCTAAACTTGCCGACGGTACGTATGCAGTATCTTTAGGAACTTCAACCGACAAAGATATCGTAATCCCCGCTACGTTCAACGGCGCATCCGTGACACAAATAAAGGAAAGAGGCTTTTACGCGAGCAGCATAGAAAGTGTTATCATTCCCAGCACTGTAACAAAAATCAGCGACTATGCATTTGGCAGTTGTCAAGGGTTAACAAATGTTATCATCCCTAACGGCGTTCGCTCGATCGGACAATGTGCTTTTTACACCTGCACGAATTTAAAAACTGTCACTTTTCCAAAGGGGGTTATAAAAATTGAAACTAATGCTTTTTATCTCGACTCCTCTTTAACCGATGTATATTATCTCGGTTCAAAAAACGACAAAACCTCTAATATGACAATTAACGATTCTAAATTAAAAAGCAGTTCTGTTACTTGGCATTATGAAAGCGGTTTAAACACCGAAGGGTTACTATTCTCCGAAATTTCTGACGACACGTACGAAGTATCGATCGGAATTTCTACTGAGAAAAACATTGTTATCCCCTCTCAATACAATGGGACTCCTGTTACGCAAATAAAGGCGCAAGGATTTAAAGGCTCCAACATAGAAAGTATTGTTATTCCAGACAGTGTAACCACCATCGGGAATCGTGCATTTTCTAATTGTGCTAATCTTACAAGCGCAGATTTAGGCAATGGAATTATTAGTATAGGAACAGAAGCTTTTTACTATTCCAGTTTAACGAGTATCGTCATTCCCGCAAGCATTAAAAATATTGAAATATATGCTTTTATGACAACCACTTTAATTGAAGCCACATTCGAAGTAACAGATGGATGGTATACAAACTGGTATGGCGAAAATCAAGATCTCGCTTATACATTTGATAATCCCACCGAAGCAGCAACACACCTTGCAAACGAAAGCTATCCTTTCTATCATAATTAATAGTTAATTAAGACCCGATAGCAGGTTTTCTGCTGTCGGGTCTTCTCGTATGCGCGCGTATCTTTCGGGCGAGCATACGAGAAAGTGATGCCGCAATCGACAATAAGAGGATAACGAGCCACAGCAGCCCGTTTTAGGGTTGTGCATTACCCGACGGAGTCCCTGTCGGTTTGGGGATGTGGGGATTGTGTGTAGGGCGGGGGCTTGCTCCCGCCGTTAGCCTGTGACAATCCCATGGCGGGACCAAGGCCCCGCCCTACGGTGTTGCAATGAGATTGCGGGAAAATTATGGCTCGTCGGGCTCCCTCCGTCTTTTTGCTTCGCAAAAAGCCACCTCCCTCCCGAGGGAGGCTTATAAAAAAACAGCACTGCCACGCGCAGTGCTGTTTTTATTATGGCTGTTTATTATTTCTGTGTAGTTTCGGCGGTGACGGCGAGGAGCACCCAGTTGCCGTTTTGCTTTTCCACCGTGAACTTTTGCACGTATTTTCCCATTGACGGGAGAGGTGTCACAGCGTTGCCCCATTCGTCCACTTGAATATCGGCATCTGCCACGTAGGCGACACGCACCACGTAGGTATCACCTCGTTTTTTCACGGTATCCATCACGGGAACGAAATCCGACGTTGTCATCGTGAGTGGCACGTAATAGCAGGAGCCTGCGGCATCATATTCCGCTTCGCCCACCGTTTTATGCTCACGAATACCCTTGCTGCCGAACAAGGCGGCAAAGGAGGCGTCTACATCGGCTTGCGGCACGATCATACGCCACTGCTTTTCTTCCAGCTGATAGCGGCAGGTATCGTCCTTTTCGCGCAGCTGGCGAACACGCTCGGTTTCGGCAATATCGTAGATCGCCGCAAGCATCAGCATATCCTGCTCTTCTACAGTGCCTGCATCGTCAAACGACGGCAGGTATTGCTGCATTGCAGGGTTTAAAAACAGCGACAGCTCGTGGCGCAAGGGGGCATCGTCTGCCCAGCGCTGCACGGTCTTCACCGAAAAAATAACGGTGGCGATAACGCCGATGAGCGCAAAAAACAGCACCAAAAAGCCGAGCGGTGCGGCGTAGCGCACGCGACGGCGGCGACGCTTTTTACGGGTGGGAGCGGTTTGCGGTTCAGCCATCAACAGTACCTCCTAACAAACGCAGAATCTGCAGCTCGCCGTTTTGCGGCTCGCCGAGTCCCAAGAAATCGCCCGTGGGGGCGTATACGCGCGTGATGCCCTGCACGGTTTGCTGCCCCAGCCGTTCCAGCGACAGCGCACCGCCGTTTCCAAAACGGGCGGCTTGCTTTTCGGTAACGGTGACGGCAGGATACACCGCAAAGGCAGAATCGACTGCGCGCAGATGCTCTTGCAGCGTACCGCTTTCGGCAAAGGCCTTCCATTCCTCGATGGTGTGGCAATCGTCCAGCGTGTAGCCTGCGGCAGCGGTGCGACACAACGCAATCATTACGCCGCCGCAGCCGAGCAGACGGCCTACATCGTCGCACAGCGTGCGGATATAGGTACCTGCAGAGCATTCACAATCCAGCGTGAGCTCACCCGTTTGCTCGTTATAATCCACGATCTCCAAACGGTAGATCGTGACGGGACGGGCTTCACGCTCGATCTCGATGCCTTGGCGTGCCAGCTCGTACAGCCGCACGCCGTCTTTTTTGAGCGCCGACATCATCGGCGGAATTTGTGTGATCTCGCCGCGAAATTGCGGCAGCACCGCTTCGATGGCGGTGCGTGTGGGGAGGGCTGCTCCCGTACCCGTTACGGTGCCCCAAATATCCAGCGTGTCGCTCGTGTAACCAAAACGCACGGTGGCACGATAGCGTTTATCGTGCGTGGGCAGCAGCGGAATGGCACGGGTGGCACGGCCGAGCATAACGGGCAATACGCCCGTAGCCATTGGGTCCAGCG
>JAZQTE010000096.1:0-3257 GCA_045630505.1 Acutalibacteraceae bacterium
AGTCGCCCCACCACGCATCGGTGACGGTGACGTAGCGGGCTTTGGTTTCCGCCGCACGGGTGCCGCTTTGCAGGGTATCGGTCACCCAACCGTCGGGACGGTATTGGTAGGCGGTATCGTTCAGCAAAATAATGGAACCGACGGGGAGCTGCTTCTTGGTGAAGCGAATGGTGGTGAAGAAGCGGTAGCTGTTGCTTTGGTTGTTGAGCAGGGTGTTGTGCATCCCCGATTTTTGCGGATGCCAGAACGCGCCCTTATACATCGGCGTTTTGAGCAGGATGTGTCCGCTCGGGATGGCCTTGGAGATATCGGTGATGGCCGACTGCGTGACGGCAAAGGGTTTCTTGGCCGCGTTGTTGACGGATTCGACGGCAATCGTTTTATAGGCATCGCTGACACCGTCGGGCTGATAGGAAACGCCTGAAATATCCAGCCCCGTGAGCGTTTTGACGAGCGACAGACCGATAAGGTAGCGGCCGTAGGGGCGGCTCATGTGATAGCCGTCACGCGTCAAGGTATCACCGATGAAGGAGGTGCGAGCGTTTTGCACGGCGGTACCCGAGGGGATAACGAAAGAGAAATTCGGGTTGGTGACGATCTTGCTTTGCACCGTGGACGTGATGGCGCTGTACATTTGCGATTGGCTTTTGTTATAGTTGGCAAAATCGGTTTTGGTGGTATCCTGCTGATACGCCCACGTCATGTGCCACGCGAGCTTGGCGTGCGCGGCGTTTGCGTGTGTTTGCACGTAGTTTACCAAATAGTCCAAGTCGCTGTTATAGGTTTCGGGCAGGCCGCTGCGGCCGCTTTGCTGCTGCAGGGTGACGAAGTCCCAGCTGTGGCGGTTGAGCGCGTATTTGATGCTTTTGCCCTGCACTTTGGTCCACGAGCCGTTGGTGTTGCCGATGGCCGGATCGTTGGTTTTGTAGTAGTAGGTGTAGGCGCCTTTATTGCCTTCGGCGTTTTGGCGGTGCATTTCCAGCGTGCAGCTGCCGATATACAGACGGCCGATGTAGATTTTTTCGATGCCCAGACTACTTGCGATTTCGTAGACGTATTCCATAACGTCGTCGGAAAAGCTGTTGCCGATGGCTAACACGGTGAAAACACCGTCGCCGTCGTTATCCCAAGCGGCTTTTGCCTGCGCAGGGAGAGCCGTGGGCAGCGCGAGGCCGAGCAGCAGCGTGACGGTGAGCAGGAATGAGATGATGCGTTTCATAGGACGTTCCTCCGATTTTAAATGTGTGTTCAGTATATCACGCGGTGGGAGGGTTGTCAAATATGCAGGGTTGTTTTTTGGAGTGAGATATGGTATTCTTTGTAAGAAGAGAAAGGGAGAGTGTAGTATGAAACGTATGATAGCTTGGATACTGGCCGCAGGGCTGGTGCTTTGTCTTTTGCCGTTTGGTGTGACGGTGTTGGCGGCCACGGTGGACCTAGAGGTTACCGAGCTTAGCTGGAACACGGCGACGGAGATCGCTCCCGGCACGGCGGTGACGTTTTCGGCCACCGTTAAAAACAACGGCAGCAGCGCGGTGACGGCACCGTTTACGGTGGAATTCGGCACGGCGAACGCGGTGTTTGCTTCGGTGGTATACGAGGGCGGCGTTGCGGCCAAGTCGAGCGTGACGGTGAAGGCGAAGCCGTGGACGGCGGTGGCCGGTGACTATATGGTGGCGGTGAGCGTGAATACCACGGGCAGCGTTGCCGAGAGCAGCACGAAGAACAACACCAAGCAGAGCAACCTGCGCGTGGCGAACGATACGCTGAAATCGTCGTTCAACAGTACGCAGAAGCTGATGGAGGATAACGGGCTGACGACGCTGATTTTCAGCGACGATTTTAACGATCTTTCCACGGTGGATACGACCGACAGCGGAAAAGCCGGGTATAAGTGGTATGTGGACAGACCGTACGGTGCCAAAACGCTGACGACCGCCGATTATTCGGTGAAGGACGGCGTGATGTCGCTGCACAACGAGATCCCGACGTATAACTACGGGTTGGGTACGTATCACCCCGACAAGCGTGTGGGTTTTTCTTACAATTTGGGATATATGGAGATCCGCTTGCGTATTCCGCGTCCTCGCAAGAACGAGAGTGGCGAGAAGGGCGTGCCTGCCATTTGGGCGTTGCCTCCCGAAAAGCTCACCAACTCGGCCAAGGCGTGGGTGGAGATGGACTGGATGGAATACTGGGGCATCAACGGCTACAACAGCAATCGCCCCGGTGGGTTCTACACGGTGTGTCTGCACGAGCAGTATTTGACGGGGACGACCGTGACGACGCATTTTAAAAACAGAAACTACACTTACGAGGGACTCGGCGACGGCGACTGGCACGTGATGGGCTGGCTGTGGCAGGAGGGGCTTTTTATCACCTATCTGGACGGGTTAGAGGTGATGCGCCAAACCTATGGCAAGGGTGAGGATCCGATGCCGCTGCCGAGCATTGAAAAGGGCAGCGAACTGCCGGATATCTACACGATGCTGGATACGCAGTTTAATCCCATCATTATCGGCGGCTCCAAGGATAACCCGATGGAGCTGGATTACGTGCGTGTGTGGAACGGCAACCGTACGGCTAGCCCCGAGCCGATCACCGAGCGCGAAATGACGGCGAAGGAATTTGTGGAGATTTATTTGTCGGATGACGAAGGCAACCCCGTGAAGGTGGTTACCGAGGATAACGGTGGCTATATCGTTATCAGTGAGCAGGAGTGGAACAAGCTCAGCGCCGCAACCAAAGCGGAGGTGGAGCAGTTGTTGGCGAAAAACGGGCAGCCGACGTATGCGAAGCTGTTGGCAAGCGCCAAGAAGTTGGAGGCCGATGAGGAAGAAACCACCACGACCGAGCAGCCGACGACCACGGCGCCCGTGACGACCAAAAAGCCCGTGACGACCAAGAAGCCTGCGGCACCCACGGTGGTGCAGACGCCCGACGGCGTGACCGAGCCGTCGGTGACCAAGCCGACAGCGGCCGACACCGAAACGACGGTGACGGATACCGAAACGACGGCGGATGCTACCGTGACGGTGGGCGGCGAGCCGACGCAGCCGACGGATGCCGAGCCTGCAGCGGCGTTCCCGTGGGTGGCGGTGCTCGTGCCCGTGGGCGCGGCGGTGCTTGCTGCGGCGGTCGTGTTGCTGATAAAGTTTAGAAAGAAATAAAAAAACCGGATGTAGGGGGATGTGTCCGTGGGACACAACCCCCAGTTTTATTTGCCTTGCACGGAGATATATTGCTTCGCAGTTATA
>JAZQTE010000097.1:0-2050 GCA_045630505.1 Acutalibacteraceae bacterium
TGTACAAGAAAACGGCGTTGCGAGAGCAACGCCGTTTTTGTTTGTGATTTGGGTTGTGCGGAAGGGTTTTGTTTAAAAAATACCTTTATTATATTTGAGCATCGCATAGAAGGCGAGACCTAAGCCTGCGACGAGGCCGACGATGAGCAGAACGTTGCCGACGGTGAGAAGGAGCGGATTATGCAGCAGGGAAGCGGCGAAGGAGAAGGCGGCCATCAACAGCAGGGCGATGCCCACGAGAATGACGCCGAGCCCCACCAGCTTGCCGAACGGCAGGCGGTCTTGCTCCGAGATGCGGTTGCGGTGGTAGGAATGCAGCAATCGAAGGTTGCCTTTGCGGTGGGAGATGCCGAGCGCGATGCACGCAATGCCGATCACGGCGGTGACGACAGAGTCCATAGTGAGTTCTCCTTTGCAAAATTCTTTAGGTTTAGTATAGCACAGAAACGAGGGGCTGTAAAGACGGGGCGTGATTGGACTGAGTGAAAAGGAAACGCCACCTGCGTGGTAGGTGGCGTTTTTTGTGTTTTAGTTATTTTACCAAAAGAGTTGCGCTGCTTGGAAATTCGGAAGCAAATTTTTGCTTTTGGGCTTCGCTTTCAAAATACACGGTTTTCAGTTTTTCGCAACCGGCAAACGCATAGCGGCTAATTTTGGAAACGCTGTTTGGAATATTTATCGTAGTAAGTTCTGAACAATTGCGGAATGCTTGGGTTTGAATCGTAGTTACATTTTTAGGGATAGTTACCGTGGTGAGGGAGGAACAGTCGGCGAATGCAGCAGTGCCGATAGTAGCCAAGTTACTACCGAGTTTTATTGAGGTGAGGGAGGAACAGCCATTGAACGCGCTTTCGCCAATCTGGGTTACGCTATCCGGAATGGTGATGGTGGTAAGTTTACTGCAATCGTGGAATGTGTAAGCTCGAATATGCTTTACACCTTCGGGGATTTTTATTGATTTAAGCGTGGGACAAAATTGGAAAGTGCTTTTCTCAATTTGGGTTACGCTATCGGGAATCGTTATTGTGCTGAGATTTATGCAATTGCTAAACGCTCCCTCTTCGATAGTTGTTACACCTTCCGGAATCGTTACCGAAACAAGTTGCGTTTTAAAAGAAAACGCATAACTGCCGATTGATAATATTGAGTGTCCGTCTATGGTAGCAGGTATAACCACGTCGGTGTCTTTAAAACTATTGAATTCGGTGATTGTTGGTGTGGTTCCGCCTATGAGCTTATACTTGAAGCGATCGGCAGGCGTGGGCTGTTTAGTAGGTCCGGTGGTTTTTCGTGTGGTTGTTTTTTGTGTTGTATTAGTAGCAATGGTTTTTTTAGCAGTAGTTGTTTTGGTAGCAGTTTTATTGACGGCTGTTGGGTTTGCTGTTGGGTTTATAGTAGTTGTGATCAATTTTTTTGTGGTAGTAGCGGCCGGTTGATAGGTGGTCACTTTTTGAGTCGTAATAAATTTTTTGGTAGTGTTTCTTTTGGTGGTTGCCTTTTTGATAGTGGTGACGTTTTCGTCCTTTTCCGCTGTGGTGATGACGGTTGTTGGTACGTCGTTAGCGGTTGTTGCGGTTTGCGGTGCGGTTGGGACGCAAGCGCTAAGCAACGAGAGCAGTAAGACGAGAACTGCCAATAAGCTGATGAGTTTTTTCATAAGATCCCCTCCATTTTTAAAATTCTTTTTTGGAATTATTTTGATTATAATTCCGTTTCGGAATTTTGTCAAGCAACTTTGCGTATACTATGGGTTTATAGTAATTACGCGGAGGTAGGCTATGAAAATCCGAAAACAAGCATACGGAACGGCAAACATAGTGGGACGCCGAGTGGAGTGTTTGCGAAAGGCAAAGGGAATTAAGCAAAAAGATTTTGTTGCACAAATGCAAACAGCGGGATTGGATATTAACCCTACCAGTTATTCCAAATTGGAAGGGCAGGTGCGATCTGCTACCGACAAAGAGTTGTATGTGATTGCTCGGTTATTGCAAGTGACAGTGGATTCGCTGTTTGAAAAATAAAAATGAGCCGTGCAGAATTTCTGCACGGC
>JAZQTE010000098.1:0-3894 GCA_045630505.1 Acutalibacteraceae bacterium
ATTGCACGTATGTGCCACGTGCAGACACAACGCCTTTACCACGCCTGCACTGCGTTCCTTCAGTTCACCTGCCATTTGAGAAAACGTATCCTCGGCAAACAGACGGCCCGCCTGCTTCAATTCTTCGATCTGGGCACAGCATTCTTCCACTTCTTCGCGCGTGACGTCGGCACGGTCGGCGTATTTGGTTAAAACACGCTCCACCAGTTCGTCGTGCGGTGTTTGTTCGTACGCTTCAATCAGATCGTACGCCACTTCATCCACCAAATGCACCGAACCCGAATAAATATCCAGCACAATGTTAAAGCCGCCCAGTTTATAGCAATGTAACATACTACTCTCTCCCCACAAAAAATGCCGCCCTCAGGCGGCATTTGTGCGCAGTGAATTATTTATCCTGCTTTTTGTTTTCGCACTGCTGATTGGCAATGCCGCAGCTGGTTTTGCAAGCAGACTGGCAAGACGTTTGGCATTCGCCGCAACCGCCGTGCTTCGCGCTGTCGCACAGTTTTTTGGTATCTAACGTTTGAATACGAGTCATTACGATAACCCCCAAGATCTATAATTTGTTACATTATAACACAACAAAATCGGTTCGTCAATCACTAAGCCGATATTTTTTGGCGATCATCGCCAAAATTCAGCGGTATTTGCCGCTTCCACAATAGTGCGGATCGATACGTCTTCCTCGCCCGTGATAAGGTCGAGCAGCTTTGCACGGGCCTCATCAGTGAGCACAGGGCCGGTGATGCGGTGGAATTTATCTACGAGCCACGGCAAGCGAATGTTTTCTTTGGCTTCGCCGCGGGGTTCGCATTCTTCCGACAAGAAACGGCGGCCGTCTTTCGTAACCAGTTCGGCACGGCAAATACGCTCTGCAGGGAAACGGGCGTCCATACCTTCGTCCACTTCGAAAGACAAGCGCTTCATCATTTCCAGCACGGCGGGATCACCGAGATTTTCTTCGCGCACCTGCATCAAGCCGAAATCGCCGTATACCAGCGCCGCAGCCACGGGATACGCAATGTTATACTGCGCTTCATCGGCCGTTTTCGGCACAATTTTGGACAGCAGCGTGGCGCGCTTGAAGGTGTGAATTACCGCTTTTTCGATATCATCGGCACACAAGCCGTGCTCCTTCATCAATCCCGTGCAAGCATCAATGGCAGGGTGCCCCCAACGGCAGCAGGGATAGGGTTTGAAATACAGATCCATTACTTGATATTTCTCGCCCAGTTCATCCAAATAATGGCGGTATTCATCGGCCTCCAGCATATGCTTGTTACCCTCGAAGCCGCACAGCGTATTCAGCACGGCCAGCACGCCCGTCATCACACCGAAAGGAACACCGTCTTTGTTCATAGAAGGATACTCCACGCTGCGGATACCCGGCACCAGCGGTGCGTTAAATTCGGCAACCGACAAGGCGTTGTTTACCTGTTCCTTGGTAAAGCCGTACAAGCGTCCTACGCCGGCAGCTACACCAACGGCGCCAAACGTACCGCTGCTGTGTGCATATTGATAGTAATCCATCAGTGCGGCGCCCATCAGCACGGTGGCATCGTAGGCTACGAGCATCGTTGCCAAAAATTCGTTACGGGACACGTTCTTTTCCCACGCCGCTGCCAACAGAGCGCCGATAAACGACGTACCGGGATGAGCGCGTGTTAAGTTGTGGCCGTCGTCGATATCGTAGGCGTTGGAGGAGTGCCCCATCGCCGTGGCAGCACCTGCAAAGGAAAAGCGCTTATCCGAACCGATAACGGGAATATCGCCCGTACCGAACACGCTTTCCGCCAAGCGAAGGCCCGCTTCGAACTGGCGGCTGCGGCTACCGATCACGAGCGCGCCCATCAAGTCTACAAAACAGCCTTTCAGACGCTCCTGCACTTCGGCCGGCAATGTTTCCCATTTGGTGTTTAAAATGTAATTTTCCAGTTTATAATCCGTTTGAAAATGCATAACGATTCCTCACTTATCTTTCGCCAAATCGCACACCAATTCATACGCAAATTCCGTATACGGTGCAATGGTATCAATTTCCAAATATTCACGGTCGCTGTGGTCACAGTCGCCCGTGGGGCCCAAGCTATCAACACAAATCGGGCCGCAAGCCGCCAAATGGTTAGCATCCGAAAGGCCGCCGCGCTTTTTCAGTGAGAACGGGCGCCCCATACGTTCAGCCACCGCACGCATCCGTTCCACGTAGGCTAACGTGCGTTCATCGGGAACCAAGGCAGGCGTCGTTTTCTTTACGACAAACTCCACCGTATAGCCCAATGCTTCGGCGTGCTTGGTTAAACGCTCAATGCATTCTTCCAGTTGGCCGCAGATTTCGCGGCGCTCGTAGCGAATATCCCAACCCACCTTGGCTTCTTCGGGAACAACGTTGCGTTTCACACCTGCGTGGAACATACCCACGTTCACACTCGTTCCCATTTCGGCCGAATGAAAGGCGTTCAACTCGTTCACCCAATAGATGGCTTCGTTTGTTGCGGAAAGCGAATCGTTTTCGAACATATAGCCCGCGTGGCCTGCACGGCCGCGAATGGTAACGGCCAGCGCGGTTTGGCCTTTGCGTTCCACGGTTACGGCGCCATTGGAGCCGCCTGCTTCAAACACGAATACGCGTTCACTCTTGGCTGCATACTTTTGCGAAATCGGCTTGGAATACGGGCTGCCAATTTCTTCATCGGGATTAAATACCGCCACGATATTCAGCTTTTCGTTTACGTCGGCAGGCAGAGCTTCCAAGATATGCAACATTGATAAGCAGCCCTGCTTCATATCGATAACGCCCACACCGTAGCAGTTTTTCTCATCACGACGAAACGGGCGTTTAGCAACCTCGCCATAGGCAAACACCGTATCTACGTGGCCGATAAGCATTACGTCGTAGCGCTCCGCTTCACGGTTCTTCACCACGGTACAATTGCCCGTTTGCGGTCGAAGATCGTATTTTTCAACGATCCATCCTAAAGCGGAAAAGCGGTCGGCGAAAAAATCGCCCACCGCCGTAATTCCTTCAGGATTGCCTTGCCCGCTGTCGATATTCACAAGCGTTTCCAGTTCTTGTAAGAACCGTTCCAAGTCAACCTTCATGCTATAAACCTCTTACAGTTTGATAAAGTTCGTGCTGCGCGTGGTAGTTGCCGGAGGCGCGGGATCCAGATTGCGATCGGCAATGCCCAAAATGTCTTCGGGACGGATCCACGGACGGTTCTGGATAGCACTGGTTTCCTCGTGCGTCAGATAGCCCTTGTAGGCCGTGAGGCAACGGCGGATAAAGCCGTCGCGCACGCAAGCTTCTTCCAAGCCGTTGTTCATAATGTTGAGCAGCAACGGCAGGGTTTCGGCAGCCAGAGCTACCGACGTGGAGTGAGCCACAGCGCCGGGGATGTTGCTCACGCAATAGTGCACAACGCCGTTAACCACGTAACGGGGATCGTCGTGATGGGTTTCGTGGCTGGATTCGATAGCGCCGGGATCATCGTTGGAGATATCAACGAGAACGCTGCCGGGCTCCATCGTCTTGAGCATTTCTTTATCGATCAGGAAATCCTTACGCTGCTTGGGCCATTTTACGCAGTTGATAACCATATCGGTTTGCGGCAGCAAGGATGCAATGGTTTCTTTGGTGCAGAACATCGTATCGATCTTCTGTTCGTAGCGATCGCTCAGCATACGCAGAACACCGGCGTTGATATCCATAACCGTTACGTGAGCGCCCAGCGCATACAGCACCGAAAGAGCGCCTTGGCCAACAACACCGCCGCCCAAGATCAGCACATTCATACCGGGAGCACCTGCAAAGCCGCCAACGAACTTACCTTTACCGCCGTTGATGGAGAGCATGGATTCCAAGCCAAACAGAGCACCCTGCTTACCGGCTGC
>JAZQTE010000099.1:0-6598 GCA_045630505.1 Acutalibacteraceae bacterium
GGCGATGCCCGCGGTACCAACCGTTTGCAAATTCAAATGGATAAGGGCTGCTTCGTGGTAGAGGATGACGTGCTTACGGTGGTGACGTATAAGCAAACCGAGCAAGAGTTCAGCGCCTCCTACACCGAGCCTTTCGGCACCCCTGAAATGACCACCGAAACCTTCAAGAGCGAGCCGCTGGAAAGGCCGCACGCTCCCGTGGCAAAGGCGTGGGCAGAGAAGATTCGCGGTAAGGGTGAGCTGATTGCCGAGGGCAGCGAAGGCTTGAACGGCACGATGCTGTCGAATGCCATACAGCTGTCCACGTTTTTGGGACAAGACGTTCATCTGCCGTTTGATGACGATCTGTACTATGAAGAATTGATGAAACGGGTAGCCGTTTCCAAAGTAAAAGAAAATGTAAAAACTGTGGTGGCTGATACAGCGGCCACCTACAACGGCACCAAATAAAACGAGCCGCGTGCATCGCACGCGGCTGCTTTTTTTATAGTTTTGCTTGGTCTTGCTTGGGAGAATGCCCAAAATATTTCACGTAGGCACGGTAGAAGGAGGAATAATCGTTGTATCCGCAAAGGTAACAGACCTCGGCAGGGGAGGCGCCGTGACGAATTTTATCACGTGCCGAAAGCAATCGTTTGGTGGTAATGTATTGCCCTGCCGTGCTTCCCGTATGCTGCTTGAAAATGCGGTTGATTTGCGAATAGCTTAAAAAGAACGTATCGCCCAGCGTTTGCATGGTAATGTCGTCATATAAATGTTCGTTGGTGTAGTCGATAAGTCGCGTGCTCACGGCGGTTGCACGATGGTTGCTTTGCGTGTCACTGCTTTTGCTTTTCAACACACGGTCGGCTTCGGTGAGAAGCAAGAAAATATGGCTCAAGAATTCGGTTCGTGTCATCGTTTCACCGCGCGCGGCAATTTGTGCCATCGCTTCGGTACACAGCGGATTGCCGAAATCCTCGGCCGTGAAGCGGTTGTTCGTGCCGAGAGGACGTTGCATCATTTCCGTGAACAGCTGTTGCTCATTATCCAGACTGTTAAACATATCCAGCGGTAGCGTGATGCCGATACGCTCGTACGGTACGCTCTCGTCGTTAACGATCAGCTTATGCGCCTCCAGCGGACGTTTAAAAATAATGTCGTGTGGACGTAAATGATATGCCGTTCCTTCAATCAGATACGTGCAATCACCGGCTAAAAAATAATAGATCTCCAATCTGTCGTGCGTGTGCATCGGACAGGTGTTTTGCGGAGTTTCCTCCAATGTGTAACGGCAAACGAAATCACCAAACTGCCGAACCCATAGCGCCATCATTCTCACCTCATAGTGCTATTATATCAAAAACGAAAGAATTCGCAATACTTTCTTTAAAAAACGCAATGCAAGTTGCGTTTCTTTGCTTTATACTTACAGCATAAGGAGGCGTTGGTTATGACGAGATTGCGTATGGGCGGCTGCACTCATATCCCGAGTGAAGTGCTGTTATATAAAAAATACGGTTACGATTTTGTGGAGGCTCATTTCCGCTTGGTAAACGAAATGAGTGAGAAGGAATTTAACGAACTGCTGGCGGTAACGCGTGATACGGGCGTGTTGGCCGAAGGGATGAATTGCTTTATTGATCCGCCTAAATTCCTTTTGGAGCTTACGCTTCCCGAGCTTGACGAATACTTGTAAAAGGTCCTGCTTCGCCCCAAAAAGCTGGGTACGGAATATATCGTCATCGGCAGCGGCGGCTCGCGCCGCATTCCGGAAGGAATGAGCCGTGAAGCGGCTACCGAAAAGTTTACCGCCATGCTCGCACGATACGGTAAGATTGCCGAACAGTATAACGTGGATATCGTGATCGAACCGCTGTTTAAGAAGGCGTGCAATTTCGTTAACACCTTCCGTGAGGCGTTGGAAATTTGTAAGCAGGTAAACCATCCGCGCATTGGCTGCTTAATGGATTTTTTCCATTCCTATCAAGAAAACGAGCCTTTCTCGGTGCTTGCCGAAGGTGGTGCTTTTCTAAAACACATTCACCTTTCGGCGCTTGACCGTCGCATTCCCGTGGACGGTGACGAAGAAGAAACCAAGCTGCTCGCCAACGAACTGAAAGCCATCGACTATTGCGGCCGTGTGTTGCTGGAAGGCGATATGAAAGAGGACCTTGAAAAAGAGGTTGCTCAGTTTAGCAAGCAGTTTTGCTTCTTTGAATATTGAGGTGTGTTATGAGCTTCGAAGAAACCATCAAGCTTACCGAATTGAAGGTGCTTGGTGAATTGCCCGACCCGTTTTTATTCGATAACGGCAGCCGTGTGAGCGGCCGCGAGGAATGGGCTGCGCGCCGCCGCGAGATCTACAAGACGGCTATTGAGCTTCAATACGGCACGCAGCCGCCGCAACCCGAGTTTTTAACGGTGCATCCCATTTGCGAACGGCTGGGTATCGAATATTACATAACATCATATCGCGTTATCACGGGTACCAAGAAAAACCCCGTATCGTTTCTTATGTACACGTTCACGCCGCCGCACGAGGGGCCGTATCCTGCGGTGATCGACGGCGATTTGTGCTTTCGTTACGTGTACGATAAAGAATTTATCCGCACGTTTACCGATGCAGGTATTATGCTGGTAATGTTTGCTCGCACCGAATTGGCCGACGATATTCGCGGCCAAGGGCGAGGCTGCGGGCCGTTGCATAAAATGTATCCCGATAAAACGTTTGGTGCACTCGGCGCTTGGGCGTGGGGATATTCCCGTTGTGTAGATGCCATTGAAAAGCTGGGAATTGCGGATATGAGCAGCATCACGTTCACGGGACATTCGCGCGGCGGCAAAACCGCAATTTTGGCAGGCGCTTTAGACGAACGCGCTACCATTGTGAACCCCAATGAAACCTGCGCCGGCGGCTGCGGCTGCTACCGTTTGAAAATGAAGGCCGTTACCGAAGACGGCGACGAGGCCGAAAGCGAAGATCTTGCTAAACTGTATTATTACGATGCAGGATATTGGTTTGGGCCGGAGCTTGGTAACTATGTGGGCAAAGAAAATGAATTGCCGTTCGATTCGCATTTTCTCAAGGCGATGATCGCACCGCGTGTGCTGTTCGTATCGGAGGCGGCAAGCGATATTCCTGCTAACCCCGTCGGCTCGTGGATGACCACGATAGCAGCAGGGGAGGTATACGACTTTTTGGGCGTGCCGCAGAATTTATATTGGTATTTCCGAAAGGGGTATCACGAGCACGCGATCCAAGATATTCAAATGCTGGTGAACGTGATCAAGCATTGCCGCGGCGAAGAAGAACTGAAGGCAGCCTTCTTCCGCACACCGTTTGCGCGGCCGGGGCGGATGTTCTCGTGGCGTAATCCGTTGATATAGGCATTGTTGATAAAAAATCAGCGTGTTTTTTGTTAACCCTGCACATCGACAAACGCTATCGAATGCGGTATGGTATAGCAAGAAATATAAGGAGTGTAGATTATGGCTATTAAAGTGGGTATTATCGGTATTGGTAACCAAGGCGGTTTCTATGCCGAGAATATGAAAGAACACAGTAAATATTTGGAATTGGCGGCTGTAGCGGATATCAATCCCGAACGCTTGGCGTGGGCCGAAGAAAAGTTCCCCGATGTGAAGCGCTTTGCCACCGCCGAGGAAATGCTCGATAGTGGGCTTATTGAAGCGTGCTTGGTGGTAACGCCTCACTACGATCATCCAAAATACGCCATCGAATGTATGAAGCGCGGCATCCACGTGTTGGTGGATAAGCCCGTGGGCGTGTATACCAAGCAGGTTAAAGAAATGAATGCGATGGCAGATGCACATCCCGAGCTTCGCTTTGGTGTTATGTTCTGTCTGCGCACCATTGAGGTGTATCAAAAGCTGCACGACCTGCTGCAATCGGGTGAATACGGTGAAATGCGCCGTATGAACTGGATCATTACCACGTGGTACCGTTCGCAGGCCTATTACGATTCCGGCGCGTGGCGTGCCACGTGGGCCGGTGAAGGTGGTGCGGTGCTGATGAATCAGTGTCCCCACCAGTTGGATCTTCTCCAGTGGATCTGCGGTATGCCCGTGAAGGTGCAGTCGCATTTGCATTTCGGTAAGTGGCACGATATCGAAACCGAAGGCGATGCTACCGTGAATATGGAATTTGCAAACGGTGCCACGGGCGTGTTCGTTACCTCTACGGGTGATGCTTGCGGCTCCAACCGTTTGGAAATTCAAACCGATAAAGCGCGCTTCCTTATTGAAAACGACGTGCTGCGAATTGATAAATTCGATATGCCCGAGCCGGAATTTACAAAGACCAACACCGAGCCGTTCGGCGGCCTTAAGCACACCACCGAGGAATTCCACGGCAAAACGCCGGATATGTTCCACTTTATCGTGCTGGATGCGTGGGCTGAATCCATTATGGGCACGGGCGAAGCGATTGCCGACGGCCGCGAAGGGCTCAACAGCACCGAGCTTGCCAATGCGATGCTGCTGTCCACCTTCTTAAAGCAAGAGGTGTCCCTGCCCATCGACGATGAGCTGTATTATGAGGAATTGATGAAACGCGTTGCCTCCTCAAAAAAGAAGGAAAACGTGAAGTCGGTTGTGGTAGATACCGCAGGCAGCTTCGGCGGCGCGAAATAAACACATAAACGCACCCCCGCTCACCGAGCGGGGGTGCGTTCTCTATCTTGATTTTTTTGTAAACAGTGCCTTTTGGTGGGGACAATAGCTTGTAATGGTATGATTTTTGTTTCTGTCAGAATTTCGAGAAAAGGTGTTTACAAACACGATAACGTGTGATAGAATGATGGTGCGACACAAGTTAATAGGATCAACATCAAGGGTGTGTTTTTATCTTGGTAAAAATGCATTCTCTGTTTTCGCATCCTTGATGGTGGTTGAAAACTTGTGTCGCAGCAATCGGAGATGCGTTTTTCGTGCGTAGCTTCGGCTGCGCACTTTTTTATTTACGGAGGTAAAAATAAGATGAACTTTCTCGGCAGACTTTTCAATTACAACAATGTAGGCAAGAAGATAAAAGGTGTGGCCATGGCCGTTTTTGGCATTGGCTTGTTTGCTTCGGCTTTTGGTTCTCTCGGCTGGATGGCGGAACTGATAAAAAATGATAGTCCGTTGTGGTGGCTGCCGTTTCTTACTTTTTTAGGTGGCCCCTTTATTGCTTGGATTGTAAGTTGGTTTTTTTACGCCTATGGAGAATGTGTCGAGGCGTGTGATTCGCGCTTGCGCTCTGCCGAGGAAAAATTAAAAGAAGGCTTTGGTTCTTTATTTAAGTACGATTGTCTGGGTGGCAAGCTACGGGTAGTTGCAGAATTGCAATTTATTCTCGGAAGCTTAGGTGCTGTTGCAACAGCAGCTATCTGGTTGATGTCTGTTATCGATACTGGTGTAGGTGCCTGGTGGCTTCCGTTGGTTTTACTTGTTGTCGGACCGTTTGCTTCGTGGCTTTTCAGTTGGTTCACGTATGGATATGCAGATATCAGCGATGCTGCCTCGTTGAAAATTGGGGAAGAAAAACAGCATCCGTTTAGTTCATTTGGCCATTTAACGCGCTTTGACAATATTGCTAATAAAATAAAATGTACTGCGGTTGTTTCTTTTTATATATTAACTGCTGCGGCGTTAGTTGGCTTCGTTTTCTTCGCGATCTCTCTGTTTTCAGGAAATGCCAAAATGTGGTGGTTGCCACTGCTTGTTGCAATTGTTACAATTGTTATAGCGTTAATTAGTAGTTGGACTCTCTATGCATACGGCAATATTGTATCGGCGGCTTCTGCTAAACTTGGGCATGCAGAAAAAGAGCCTTTTGCGATAGGTGATATGCTTCGTGAGAAACATACAGGTAAGAAAATCAAAGGATTTTCCGTGGCGTTTGTCGTGCTGTATTGGTTGCTGTCTGCGGTATTTGTGTTTACTCAACAAGGTTCGGTGTGGATGTCGGTTCTTTTGCTGGTTCTCAATTTGCTCTGTAGTTTAATTGCCGGGTGGTATTTCTATGGCTTTGGCGAAATTGTGCAAGCATCTGATTTGAAGGTTAGGGAATGTACTGGCGGCGGATGCGTATTGCTCAATCGTGAAAACAAAGGCAAGAAAAAAACGGGCTTGGCGGATTTGTTCGACTACGGTAATGTGGGGAAGAAAATCAAGTGGCTGGCGATTGTGGTATTCTTTCTTCTGGTGGCAGGTTTCTTAGTGGGCATTGGTGTGATGGCTGTAACGTTAGGATCAACGGGGGATATTTTTTCACAGAGTTTATGGGTTGTTCCGATATTGTTGGTATTGTTGGTGTTTGAGGCCGTTATCCCGTTTGTTAACTCGACTATGCTGTATGCAATCGGCGAAATTGCAGAAGCGGGAACGGCGATGCTGTGTGATTTACCTGTCGAAACAAAGGTGCGGGATATGGGACATATATATTGTGGCAAATGTTGGAAAGAGGTTTATGAAGAAACAGAAAAATGCCCGTATTGCGATTCGATTTTATAAATAATGCAGGGCGACTGAATTTTCATTCAGCGAGGTATATCCATAATAATCGAGTTATAAAATTGTTTTTGTTAGTTGGATGAAAAAGTGAATCGTGAAA
>JAZQTE010000100.1:0-1834 GCA_045630505.1 Acutalibacteraceae bacterium
TCGACGTAGAGGTTGTTGCTTCCAACGAGATCCCCGCTGACAAGATGGGTCTGGATATCGGTCCCAAGACTGTTGAGCTGTTCTCCGATGCTGTTAAGGCTGCTAAGACCGTTGTTTGGAATGGTCCTATGGGCGTATTTGAGAACCCCACCCTGGCAAAGGGTACCCTGACCGTTGCTCAGGCTTTGGCCGATGCCGATGCAATTACCATCATTGGTGGTGGTGACTCCGCTGCTGCTGTTAACACCCTGGGCTTTGGCGATAAGATGAGCCACATCTCCACGGGCGGTGGCGCTTCGCTGGAATTCCTGGAAGGCAAAGAGCTGCCCGGTATCGTGGCAATGAGTGATAAATAAGGAGTGTTTAACAATGGGTAAATACGTTATCGCCGGTAACTGGAAAATGAACAAAACGCCGGCCGAAGCTACCGAACTGATCGAGGCCATTAAACCCTTGGTTGCCGATGCTGCTTGCGACGTTGTGGTTGGTGTTCCGTTTGTGGACATCGCCGCCGCGCTGGAAGCTGTGAAAGGCAGCAAGATCGGCGTTGCCGCTCAAAACTGCCACTGGGCTGCGTCGGGCGCCTTCACGGGTGAGATCTCGGCCGAAATGCTCAAAGCTATGGGCGTGGGCTACGTCATTCTGGGGCACAGCGAGCGCCGTCAATACTTCGGTGAAACCGATGTAACGGTGCAAAAGCGCGTGCGCGCTGCTCTGGATGCAGGCCTCACCGTCATTCTGTGCGTGGGCGAATATCTGGAACAGCGTGAACAAGGCGTCACGGGCGAAGTGGTGGCTATGCAAACCAAAATCGCTCTGGGCGGCGTGTCCGAAGAAGAACTCGCTCGCATCATCATCGCCTATGAACCCGTGTGGGCCATCGGCACCGGCAAAACCGCCACGGCGGAGCAAGCCAACGAAGTGTGTGCGCTCATTCGTGGCGTTGTGGCCGAGCTGTACAACGAAAAAGCGGCTGCCGATATCACCGTGCAGTACGGCGGTTCGATGAACGCAGCCAACGCGGCCGAGTTGCTCGCTCAATCCGACGTTGACGGCGGCCTCATCGGCGGCGCTTCGCTGAAGCCGGCAGATTTTGCCACCATCGTAGCTGCTGCGAAATAATCACACCCGCAACACAAGTACGGGCGCAAGGTCCGAAGCCTTGCGCCCGTTTTATGTAGAAAGGATAAACGCTATGAAAAAGCCGTTGACTCTTATTATTATGGACGGTTTCGGTTTAAATCCGAACACCGAAGGCAACGCCATTCACGCCGCTGCCACCCCCCATCTGTCCCGTTTGTTTGCTGAAAACCCCTTCACGGCAATCGGTGCTTCGGGTATGGACGTTGGCCTGCCCGACGGTCAAATGGGTAACAGCGAGGTGGGCCACACCAACATCGGTGCAGGACGCGTGGTGTACCAAGAGCTCACCCGTATCACCAAAGCCATTAAAGACGGCGATTTCCAAAAAAACGAAGCACTGTGCGCCGCAATGGAAAACGCCAAATCTCACGCACTGCATCTCATCGGCCTGCTGTCCGATGGCGGTGTGCACAGCCACCTCACCCATCTGTTCGGCCTGCTGGATATGGCCAAAGCGAACGGTGTCGAAAAGGTTTTCGTGCACTGCTTAATGGACGGCCGCGACGTTCCTCCCACCTCGGGTAAGGATTTCGTAGCCGCACTGCAAGAAAAGTTGGACACGCTGGGTGTCGGCAGCATCGCCACGGTGATGGGGCGCTACTACGCGATGGACCGCGATAACCGTAGGGACCGTGTAGAAAAAGCCTATGCCGCCATGGTGTACGGCGAAGGCGAACAAAATCCCGATGCC
>JAZQTE010000101.1:0-1042 GCA_045630505.1 Acutalibacteraceae bacterium
AGGTAAGCTGCCTGCGGCGGTGCAGTTTCCCGTGTACAACATCGGCAGTATGCTTCTTACGGCGATGTTTAGCTTGTTCGTTTTAAAGGAACGGTATACCCGCAGCCAAAAGCTGGGTTTTGTGCTGGGATGTATCTCCATTTTACTGTTGGGATTGTAAGGTGAACGTATGAAACTGTATGCATTACCCGATCCGAAAAAGCAAGAGCTGCATCCCGATAAAACGGTGTGTCTGCACGATTATCACATTGAGGCTCCCACCGAATGGCGGCAGGCCGCCGAGCGTATGGAAAAGCTTGCTTTTCTGCACGGTGAACGTCCGCTTCGGTGGATATACGATGCCTCGTTTGGAGCAGAGGCATACGCGATGCACATCGCGGAGGAGGCGATCACCGTGCGTACGGGCGGCGTGGCCGGTGCGCGGTACGCCACGTATATGCTGATGCAGGCGGCGATCCATTCGCAGGTGCCCACGGGATTTGTTGAGGATTATCCCGTGATGGCGATGCGCGGCTTTTTGCTGAATATGCGTGGGCCGCTTCGCTATGCGTCGGTGCAGGAACTTTGTCATTATATCCGCTCTTGCGGACGAGCCAAGCTTAATACGCTGATGGTGGAATACGATACGCGTTTTAACCACGGCAAATACCAGCCAAGCAATCCGTGGATGCTGTCGGAAGATGATATGAAAACGCTGCTGGCGTGCGCCGCCGAAGAAGGAATCAGCGTGATACCGTTGATTCAAACGTGCGGGCATTTATCGTTTCTGCTGTCGCAGCCGTCACTGGCGCAGCTGCGTGAGGAGCGCGATGTGTACGATCAGCTTTGCCCCTTGAATCCCGATTCGCTGTCGTTTGTGAAGGAGCTTATCGACCGCTATGCCGAGGCGCATCCGAACGCAACGCATCTCCATATCGGCGGTGACGAAACCCACCAATTAGGGAAATGTCCGCTGTGCGCCGAATACGCTGCCAAGCATGGCAAGGGCGGATTGTATGCGCAATAGATGAATAAGGTGACTGATTACGTATGGAGCAAGGGG
>JAZQTE010000102.1:0-2747 GCA_045630505.1 Acutalibacteraceae bacterium
CGACTTCGTTCAGCATCGTTGGGTGCCTTGCCGTGCCAGCCAGCATTGTTTTCCATGAAGGAAACATTCTTGCCCTTGGTGGTCTTCATCACGATGGCGGTGGGCTTGTCCTTGCACGCCTTGGCGGCCTCGAACGCCGCAGCGATCTGCTCGAAATCGTGGCCGTTGATCTCCACCACGTTGAAGCCGAACGCCGCGAATTTTTCGGGGATCGGGTACGGGGAGTTGACTTCTTCCATACAGCCGTCGATCTGCAGGTTGTTGTTATCGATAATAATGCAAAGGTTGGACAGCTTTTTGTGTGCCGCAAACATCGCCGCTTCCCACACCTGACCTTCTTGGATCTCGCCGTCACCCAATACGGCGTAGGCACGGAAATCCTTGCCTGCAATGCGAGCGCCCAGCGCCATACCCACGGCAGTGGACACGCCTTGGCCGAGCGAGCCCGTGGACATATCCACACCGGGCGTCGTCGTCATACACGGGTGGCCCTGCAGCATAGCACCTGCGTGGCGGAGCGATTGGATCTCACTTTCGGGGAAAAAGCCGCGCAGCGCCAACGCACCGTACAAGGCAGGTGCACAGTGGCCTTTCGACATCACGAAACGGTCACGGTCTTCCCAGTTCGGGTTCTTGGGATCCACGCGCAGCTCCTCGGTGTACAGATACGCCATAACATCGGCAATCGAGAGCGAGCCGCCGGGGTGGCCGCTTTTTGCACAGAAGGTGCCCTCCACCACGGCCATACGAATACGGGTGGCCGCCACGGACAGCGCTTTCAGCTTGGTTGCTTCCATAGTTAGTCCTCCTTTGACAAAACAAGTCACAGTCAGTGTTAGTGTAACACAATTCTTTGTAAAATGCAATATTGACAAAAAGTTATTTTTAAAGTATAGTATTAAGGATTACAATATGCGGAGGCATTGAATTATGAAAAACACTGAAAAAACCATGGATAAAGTCGTAGCCCTTTGCAAAGGCCGCGGCTTTGTGTTCCCCGGCTCCGAGATCTACGGCGGCCTTGCCAACACGTGGGACTACGGCCCGCTCGGCGCTGAACTGAAAAACAACATTAAGCGCGCTTGGTGGAAAAAGTTCGTGCAGGAAAACCCCTACAACGTCGGACTTGATGCTGCTATTCTGATGAACCCCCAAACGTGGGTGGCCAGCGGTCACTTGGCAGGCTTCTCCGATCCGCTGATGGATTGCCGCGAATGCCACGAGCGTTTCCGTGCCGATAAGCTGATCGAGGATTGGTGCGGCGAAAACGGCTTCACGCTCGAAAAGCCCATCGACGCCTTCTCGCAGGACGAAATGAAGGCCTTTGTGGAGGAGCACAACATCCCCTGCCCCACCTGCGGCAAGCACAACTTCACCGATATCCGTAAGTTTAACCTGATGTTCAAGACGTTCCAAGGTGTTACGGAAGACAGCAAAAACACCGTGTACCTCCGCCCCGAAACGGCGCAGGGTATCTTCGTAAACTTCCAGAACGTGCAGCGCTCCACCCGTAAGAAGCTGCCCTTCGGTATTGCGCAGATCGGTAAGTCCTTCCGTAACGAGATCACGCCCGGTAACTTTATCTTCCGCGTGCGCGAATTTGAGCAAATGGAGCTGGAGTTCTTCTGCCAGCCCGGCACCGACCTCGAATGGTTCAACTACTGGCGTTCCTTCTGCCACAACTGGCTGCTCGCCATCGGTCTTAAAGACGAAAACCTGCGCCTGCGTGATCACGATCCCGAGGAGCTGTGCTTCTATTCCAAGGCGACGACCGACTTTGAGTTCCTGTTCCCGTTTGGTTGGGGCGAGCTGTGGGGCGTGGCCGACCGCACGGACTACGACTTAACGCAGCATCAGGAAACCTCCGGCAAGGATATGACGTATTTCGACCAAGAAACGGGCGAGCATTATATCCCCTACGTGGTGGAGCCCAGCCTTGGCGTGGAACGCACCGTGCTGGCCGTGCTGTGCGACGCTTACGACGAAGAAGTGGTATCCGAGGAAAAGAACGACGTGCGCACCGTGCTGCGTCTGCATCCTGCGTTGGCGCCCTTCAAGGCTGCCGTGCTGCCGCTGTCCAAAAAGCTCAGCGAGCCTGCCCGTGCCATCTTTGAAGACCTCGCCGCCGACTTTATGGTGGACTTTGACGACGCCGGCTCGATTGGTAAGCGTTATCGCCGTGAGGATGAGATCGGTACGCCGTTCTGCATCACCTACGACTTTGAATCCGAAACCGACGGCTGCGTGACCGTGCGTGAACGCGATTCGATGGAACAAGAGCGCGTAGCCATCAGCGAGCTGAAGGCCTACATCACCGAGCGCATCAAATTCTAAATCGCATAACGAAACGGGCTTGGGAATTTCCCAAGCCCGTTTTTTGTTATGTTATTTTCGCAAAATGATGGCTTGCGGTACGGTTTCGACCGTCACCGTGGGGGTGCCTGCGGCTTCCTCGCCGTCTAACGACCACGAGGGATTGCCTTCCACCGTGAAGGTGGCGTGCGAGGCCTTGAAAAATTCGAACATTTTGGGGTCGAACGTACCCGTGTTGATGGAGTTGATGAGCCGCCCGATATCCGTGGCGTTTTTGGGTGGGCGCACCAGCACGGCTTCGAACAAGCCGTCACCCATATCCACCAGCGCCGGATCCAGCTTCACCAGCCCTGCCACCGAGGTGGAATTGCACATAGCGCCAAACAGAAACTCGCCTTCGATGGTGCGTTCTTTCGTTTCCACCTTCACACGGT
>JAZQTE010000103.1:0-1928 GCA_045630505.1 Acutalibacteraceae bacterium
AGGATACCTTCGGTAAATCCGGCCCCGCGTTGGAGCTGCTGCCGATGTACGGTCTGTGTGCCGAAAACATCGTGGCCAAGGCTCGTGCCGCGGTTGCGCTTAAGAAATAAGGAGACGGTAGTATGAAAGCGAAATCGAAAGAATATCGCTATTCCAAGAAAGCTCGCACGTGGGCAAGCATCGGCTCGGCCGTTATGGCGGTGCTGGGTGTGCTGTGCCTCACGGCGGCCATTCTGCTCACCACGGTTCTCGGCCGCATCAATTTCCAAGGTGAAACGTCGTACGATCCCAACGCCGAGGTAGACCTCGGTGACGACGGCGGCGAATTCGGCGGCGAGGTGATCGATCCGGGCGCCTACGAGGGCGCGGCCGACGTGCAAAGCCTGCCGCTGCGCGGTAACGAAAAGGGCGTGCGCAACATTCTGCTGCTGGGGATCGACGGCAAAAGCTACAGCGGCCGTTCCGATACCACGATGATCCTGTCCATCAACGATAACACCAAGACCATCAAATTGGTATCCATCCTGCGCGATACGTGGGTATCCATTCCCGGCCGCGACAAGGACGGCGACGGCAAGGACGATATCGGCAAATTCAACGCCGCCTACGCCTACGGCCGCCACGCCCTGCAGAATAAGACCATCATTCAAAACTTCCGCTTGGATATTGATGAATATATCGGCGTGAACTTCGATTCGCTTCCCAAGGTGATCGATGCGATGGGCGGCTTGGATGTCAAGCTCACCGCCAAGGAAATGACGCAGATCCCCGGCGACGGCTGCAAGGTCGCTATTCCGATCCCCGGCCGCACCGACGATTGCGGCGGGCTCAAGGGCTACTACTCACTCAAGGGCGAAGCAGGCGTTCATCACTTAAACGGCTTCCAAGCCATGCAGTATGCGCGCATCCGCAAGCTGGACAGCGATTTCAAGCGCACCGCCCGTCAACGCGAGGTTGTGAACCTGATGATCGCCAAGGCCAAAAAGATGAGCTATTCGCAGCTCGTTTCGGTGCTGTATAAGGCGCTCGAATGCGTCGATACCAATATGTCGTCCGACGAATTCTTGGGCTTTGCGGCCTCGGCTGTGAAGTATATGGGCTACACGGTAGAAATGGATTACTCCGTACCGCAAACGGGCGAGTATAAAGGCGCCACCATCAACGGCGGCTCGGGCCTGCTGCTCACCGATGCGAAAAACACCGTCAAGAAGCTGCACGAATACCTCTACGGCTGATCGCTATATAATAATGTATAAATACGCTCCCTCCACGGGGAGCGTATTTTTTGTTTTTTTACACAAACCAATTCCTTCGTGTGTAGGGGCTGGCGCCCACGACAGCCCGCAAAATTCTGCGCAATCTCGTTACGGGACGTCCGGGGGCCGTCCCCTACGAATCGGCTTCGCGTGTAGGGGAGGCGTTTCGCCTCCCGTCATAGCCTCCCTCTGACGAGGTCGATTCCCCCTGGAGGGGGAAATGTCGCGAAGCGACAAAAGGGGCCCGTTTCGGGAGAAAGGTGGCATTTGCAAAGCAAATGACGGAGGGAGAGAGGAATGGGGCAGGAACACAAGCTTCGTTATCTCTCCCTCAGTCGGCTTCGCCGACAGCTCCCTCGTCAGAGGGAGCCTTCTCGCCCTGCCCCAAGTCCGCACAACCCCCACGGGTGGGCACAGAGGCCCTCCCCTACAATCTTGGTTCGTGTTCGTAGGGGAGGGGTTCCACCCCTCCCGCCATAATCCGCACAAACTTATTACGGGCTGTCGTGGGCGCCAGCCCCTACTGTCCAACCCATAATTTTGCACAACCCCCTCCAAAGCATGCAAACAAAAACAGCCCCGTTTGCACGGGGGGGGTGGTTGGTATTGTGTGTTATCAGCCAACGGACAGATCGGCGGCGTCCTCGTTGGCTTCAACCGGCGGGTCACTTT
>JAZQTE010000104.1:0-2214 GCA_045630505.1 Acutalibacteraceae bacterium
TGTGGAGCAAAGGGGCGCAGCCGGGATTGTCCTGCAGCTCCAAGGTGGTGTCGGTGGCAACAGCTGCACCCAACAGCACCCGATCAATACTTTGGCTGATCGTTTTCTGAAGCTCCATTTCTTTGCAAGAAACAGAAACAGTCAATTCAGACCGAGCCTTTTGGGAAAGCTCTACCCGAGGCCACATAGAAGCATATTGATTGTCGGCGAAGGTGGCCCAAAGGGTGTTGATACCGTTGATCGCCAGCGTCGCCGCTTGCATAGCATTAGACTTGGGGCCGTTGGCGGTGAAAACAATGCTTTTATACATAATGCCGTTGCAGCCGGCATCACAACGGAAATCGTGATCTTCACCCGTAGTGGTGTGAACCATCATACCGATGTCCACACCGTCCAAAAACCCTCGGGACATAAATTCAACCTTCCCTTGGGTGAAACGGATGATGCCATCACGCACCATCTGATTTCGCCGTGGCATATTACTGCTGCTCAGTTCCTCCGACGGTACGGCCATCAACCGAACAGAGCCGCACAAGCCTTCCAGTGCACCGGGTTGTTGCAGCGCATAAGCAACGCCCAGCAAAGCCGCGCATTGGGCATGGTGACCGCAGGAGTGTACCTTGCCGTCAACATTTTGTTTGTGGGTAGGCTGTAAGAGCGCATCCATTTCCGCAACCAACAGCACCTTCGGGCCCGGCTTGCCGGTATCAATATCTGCATAAAAGCCGGGAACGTTTCCCGCTTCCGTAACAAGGTAGCCAAGATTTTCAAATTCCGCCTTCAAATACGCGTGGGTTTTCCATTCTTCAAAACCCAGTTCCGGATTCTCCCAAATGGTTTTTTCTGCTGCTGCGATCAAATCGCGGCCTTGATTCACGAGCTCGCATAGCAAGGCTTGCTTTTTATCCATTTTGAACTCCTTTCAGCACACACGGCTTTGCGTATAATAAGCTGCAATACAAACGACATTACAGAAATCCTATCATTACCACCATCTTACTACTTAATGCGAATTATCACAAGTAAAAAAGAAGCAATAATAGAGAAAATATTAGCAAAATATTTTTATGCACAAGTTCGCAAATCAGCTTGCTTTTGTTAATTTTCGAGGATGCGAGCTCTTACTCTTCCCCGTTTATTTAGTCACGTTGAAACCAATTATCGGATAGGCTAAAAAACATCAGCCCCTGCTAAATAGGTAGCAGGGGCTGTATTCGTTATTAAGCTTTTTTCTTTCTGCGGTAAGTTTCTAAAACTACTATGCAGGTGGCGCTGAGTACAGCCAAGAGCCACCACCAAGAGAGGTTTGTGTTATCTCCCGTTTGGGGTGAGTTTGGGTCTGCTTTTTCGATGGTGCCGATCTCGGTCGGGGCAAGGGTGCCCGCTTCCTCGTTCAGTACCAAATGCAGTTCCACGCCTGCGCCGTTTTGGTCAACGGACACGGTGTAGGTACCATCCTCAAGCAAGGACACGTCGGCTTTGTTGTCCTTTTTCAGTTCAAAGGACAAATAGCCGATAACCTTGCCGGCCTTCAGCGCCGTCAAGGAGTGTTTGCCCGTCTCTACATCGGTAAAGATAAAGCTGCCGCTACTATCGGTCTTGGTGGTTTTTAATGTAGAACGCAGTTCCAAATCCACTTCAGCCAAGGGCTGACCGTTCAGCGTAACCTCACCTTTTACGGTGTAGGTATCCTTTGGCGCTATCGGTTCATCCTCGGTGATAACGGTAATCTCCTTATCCTCATAAACGGGCGCAAGGTCAAGATAGCCGCCGTGAAGCAAAGCGGTCACGTCCACATCATTCAGCATAACGGACTTGATGACCTTGCCGCTTTCGGCTCGGATCAAAAGCCTCGGCGTGCCGAGTCTTTCTACCGTGAAGCTATCGCCGCTGATACCCTCATAAAATACTCGGGCTGAATCAGCCGTAACGGTGATCTTGTGGCTGTCGGGAACGGTAACGGAGATTACGGTGTTTGTTTTCTCGCCCTCCGGCTCTGCGGCAAAGGCGGTCACACTACACGTACATAGCAGTAAGAAGCATAACAGCAGCGCTGTTAATTTCTTCATATTCCCGCCTCCTTATTTATCTTCGTAGGAAACGGTAAAGATAACGGTATCAGAATAGTCACCTGCGTAAGCAGCGTTCCAGTCGCTTGCTGTAATGTGGATGGAAAGCTCGGTCTTGTCGCCCTCTGTCAGATAAGTAGCAGAG
>JAZQTE010000105.1:0-1857 GCA_045630505.1 Acutalibacteraceae bacterium
TATCCTCCTCCAAATCCAATAAGATCCTGCCGTCGTTTTGACGAACCTCGGCAATCAATTCCTTGAGATTGATGCCGCACGGGCAAACGAACGAGCAGGCGCCACAGCCATCGCACGCATTGGGATTTAACGAAGCTAATCGCTCGTAGTGCATATTGGTGTAGCGTCGTGCAATTTCAAACGGTAGTAGGTTTTTGTGACACGCCTGCACGCAAAGGCCGCAGCCAATACACGTGCGCGGCTGCACGGGGCGCAGGGCTTCGGCCGTAAACGCCAGCACGCACGTCATTCCCGGTAAAACGGGAACGTCTTGCGTGGGAGCGGATACGCCCGTCATACTGTCGCCCAAAATCAAATACGCCGGATCCTCCGCAAGGCCGCAACGTGTCAGTATCTCCTGCACGGTGGTGCCGAACGGAACTGTAACGTTTTGCGATTCCTTTACGGCATTGCCGGCAACCGTTAACGTGCAACGGTCGTGCGGCTCGTGAAAATATAATGCTCGATACAAAGCCAGACACGCTTGCACGCCGATACGGCGCACGGTTTCCCGCGGTGTGACAGTGTGCAGGCCTGCCGTTTTCGCTACGCGAACGAGATGACACACGGGATAATACGAATCGGTTTGATACAGTGCCTCTTTTCCCAAACGCAGCGCCAGTGAACGCCGACGTGCGCCCGACAAGCATACGGCAATATGGCAGCGCTCGGTTCCTGCCGTGGCGGCAGCCAGCATAAGTCCTTGCCACACCTGCTCGGCATAATCACGAAGAACGGCCCACGCGCTGGATTCGTACGGTTGAACCTGCACGGCATCCGCCACCAGATAATCGCAGCCGTTTTGCTGCCAATCACACAGCTTGGCGGCAAGGGGCACGCCGTCTGTTTCGTCAATGATATGCGCACGGCGAGCTGCTTCGATGCATTCCTCTGCCGTGAATTTTTCGGGGTGCGGAACGGGCATCTCGGGTTCGAGGTCGGCAGGCAGGCGATCAATGACCGCGCAGCGCATCGTGCCATACAGCGGATGCGCTACCTCGCAATCGCTGCTGACGGCGCCCGTTACGCTGGAAAGCACCACGGCATCGGGATCCGCTTCGCACGTGGCAAGCGGCGTGCCGCGACGCACGGTATCGTACAGCGATACCGTGTTATCCAGCTGCGCATCGGGAAAATACGTAAGAGGAAGCACAACCTGAGGCATATCCATCCATACCGCCGTGGGGCGGTCGATTGCGGGAGATTTTTTAAAAAGCAGCCGCACTCCTTGTTTGGTACGCACGGGGCAGCACCACCTTTCGTCGAAATTCTGGTAAAAATTGTTCCTTGCCAACGGCACGTCCCCATAATAAGATACAAGTAAGGGGGGATTTGCCTTGAAAATGGAACTGCTTAAAAGCGGCAGCCTGAAAATTTGGCTGACGCATCACGATATGCAACACTGGGGATTATGCTTTGACCGTATGGCGGCAGACGATATCGCAACACGGCAAGCAGTGCTCCGCTTATTACACGTGGCAGAAGAACGGTTATCGTTCCCGACCGACGGCGACGTAACGGTGGAGGCGCTGCCGATAGACGGCGGTTGCTTGCTGCTGCTGACACCGCTGCCTGCACGCACGCCCGTTCGCCATGCCGAACCGACAATATACGCGTTTTCAACAGCCGATGATCTTTTAAGCTTTAGCCGCAGTTTACAAAATCTTTCGCCGCAAACGCTGCCGACCTCTTCCCTATTCAGCTGGCAAAACGGATATCGGTTGATCGTATATCCCGACGTGCCGCTGACAAACGACTATCGCCGACGCTTGGGGGAATTTGCCTCTCCTGCCGCCAACGGCTATGCAGCGGCAGCCT